>SKKD01000141.1 GCA_007121655.1 Desulfonatronovibrio sp.
CTTTTGATCCCCTTTATCCAGTGGTGTGCATGGATGAATCCCCAAAGCAACTTATTTCAGAAAAAAGAACACCGATTAAAGCCTCGCCGGGAAAACCAGCAAGGCATGACTATGAATATAAACGTTGCGGAGTCTGCAATATTTTTATTGCTTTTGAGCCCCTGGCTGGGAAACGCCTTGTAAAGATTACAGAAAGGAAAACCAAACAGGATTGGGCCTTCTTTTTACAAGATATTTCTGAGCAATACCAGGAAGCCAAGAAGATTACCCTGGTCATGGACAATTTAAATACTCATGGTCCAGGTTCTTTGTACGACACCTTTCCACCTGATCAGGCTAAATCGTTATGGGACAGATTTGATTTTGTATACACCCCCAAGCATGGAAGCTGGTTGAACATTGCTGAGATTGAACTAAATGTACTTCATGGACAATGCCTTAATCGCCGCATAGACGATATAGAAATAGTAAGAAAGGAAGTCTCAGCCTGGCAAAACATGAGAAACAACAATACCGCTCAAGTTAACTGGCAATTTACCGCAGAAAATGCACGGGTAAAACTTCATAGGCTTTATCCGACATTTGATGATTGACATGACACTAGAGGGGTGAGCTACCGAGGAGTAAAGGGTTACTCTTTAAAAGCTGCCAGCAACATCAGAAGACAAGGATAAACCAAAGCACGTGGATAGGAGATTGGCGGTAAGATAATCCTTTTTTAAGTCCTGGTTTTCCTAAAGCTTTTTGTTCATGTAATGCTGACTGAACGTAGTTTTCAGACATCTCTTCAATTTGTTCATCAATACGGGCTTGATCAGGTAGTCGTAAGGCCTGGTCAACCTGGCCCGCTCAAGCATCACTTCATCGGAATGTCCGGTCAGGTACACTATGGGGACATCGGAGAAAAAGCGAATTTGCTCGGCCGCGGTGATTCCATCCATATTCCCTGACAATTGGATGTCCATAAGCACAAGATCGGGCTGCTCCTTCTCAACCGCCGTGATGGCGCCTTTGCCAGTAGCTACCGGTTCAAGGACTGTGTACCCCGATTTTTTCAGCATGCCCTCCAGGGCCATGGCCAGAATTCCTTCATCCTCGACTATAAGTATTCGTGAATGGTTCATAAGTTCTCCTTATGCCGTTCTTTGAATATTAATGTTATGCTGGTTCCCTTGCTTCGGTTCAGCTCGAAGCTTCCCTGAAGCTGATGGGTTCCTATCATCCTGATCAGCCGCAGTCCGAAGGACGGCGACGTGTTCAGGTCGATTTCCCGGGGGAAACCTGCTCCGTTGTCGGCTACGACTATACGGTACAGTCCGTTGTCCCTTTCCATGCTGACCTTGATTTCAGGAGGCGTTCTCCCGTCATAGGTCATGTTGCCGGGAAATGCGTGCTTGAAGGCGTTGGTCACCAGTTCGTTAATGATCATTCCGCAGGGTATGGCGATGTCGAGTCCGAGTTCGATCCCGTACGCTCCGGCTATGCAGCGGATGTCGTTGTCTGCGCCAAAAGAGGACTGCAGGTCAAACAGAAGGGTAGTGAGATAATCCTGAAAGTCAATCCGGGCCATATTTTTACTGTGATAGAGATGTTCATGCACCAGGACGATGGACTTGATTCTGGTGTCCAGGTCCTTGAGCACTTCGGCTGTGCGCGGGTCATCTATGGTTTGTTGCTGCATATCAAGCAACGCGGAAATAATGGCCAGGTTATTCTTCACCCGGTGATGCACCTCCCGCAAAAGTATCTCCTTTTCCTCCAGGGAATTCAGCAGGGCTTCCTCGTTCCGCCTGCGCTCGGTGATATCCTGAAATATGCAGTGAGTTCGCTGAAATCGGCCATGTTCGTCGAGCTGAACCTTTCCTGTAAGAGATACAAGAATAGTTGAACCGTCTTTTTTGACCAACCCGAATTCAACCCCTGCAGCTTCCCCAAGTTCCTTGTACAAAGGAAAATTCTCCTTGAAATATTCAATCCAGTCCGGGTGAAGGATATCCCCGAAGTTACTGCCGATCATTTCTTCCCGGGTATAACCAAGAGTATCAAGCAGGGCTTGATTGACATCAATAAAATTGCCGTGCTCATCAAGGGACTGATAGGGCATGGGTGCGTAAAGGAATAAGCGCCTGAAACTTTCTTCCCTTTCATGTTGGGTATGTTCAGCCTGTTTACGTTTGGTGATGTCGCGGAAAACACCGACGTGAAGACTGCGGTCACCGTACCGGAAGCTGCCTCCGCTGCATATTTCCACTGGAATATCCCGGCCTGAAGAGTCGCGAAGAATGAATTCCTGTATGTATGCTCTTGGCGATGACTCAACCGCCTGACCAAATGCGGCCCTGGCATGCTCTCTCATTTCCGGTGGATGTAATTGAGTCTGATGCATGCCTTGCAAGTCTTCAACGGAATAGCCGGTGAGTTTCTGAGCCTGCGAGTTTGCGTCGACTATCAATCCTGTATCAACATCAGCCAGAAAAACCGCGTCTCCGGAATTTTCAAAGAGAGCCCGAAACTTCGCCTCGTTCCGTCTGAGCTCCTCTTCAGCCTGCCTGCGATCGGTTATATCCATGACATTGCCAAGCACTTTGACCACATGCCCCCTTTGCATCGCAGGCCGCGCCATTGTCTTGATCCATATCCGGCGTCCATCAAAGGTGTTTAAGGGAAATTCCAGATTGTAAGGCACTCCATCCCGGACACAGCGTTCAAAAGCCTCCTGGATAACCGGGCGGTCGTCAGGATCATAACAGGCACGGCTGAGCTGGATATGCTCCTGCGAACCCGGAGCAATCTCACCGGGCTTTAATCCGTAGATCCGGTATGTTTCGTTGGTCCATATCATCCTCTGCAGCACTACGTCCCATTCCCAACCCCCGATTTTGGCCAGCCGCTGGCTGAAGTCAAGCAATTCCCTGCTTTCCTTTAGAGCTTCTTCAACCTTCTTGCGCCCGGTTATATCAATGACGAACCCATGGAACAGGGTGATGTTTCCTTTTCGGTCCCGCACGGCCCGCGCGCTTATGGACACCCAGAATTCAGTACCATCCCGGCGGCGAAACCGGCATTCATGGTCGACCACCTCGCCCTGGATTTTCATCAGGCGCATGAATTCATCCCTGTCACCAGCCTCAGCATATATTTGTCTGGAGACGTCCGTTACCGAATCAATCAATTCCTGAGGTGTGGAGAAACCCAGAGCATGGGCGGAAGCCTGGTTGGCCGATAAAAGGCGGCCGTCGGGCGTGGACGTGAATATGCCCATGGGAGCATTCATTATGAAGTCATGGCAATCCGGGAAAACAACCTTACTTGTATTTTTGGCTTTATTATTGGAGGGAGTTGTTGACATTGTTACTCCGGTAAGTTGAAGATGTTGACTTTAAAATCAAAATCAGGTTTTTTCCTGGAAGCGCGAAATTGTAACTGGTTTTCTTCCGGAAAGGCTTTCTTCCCGGATGCTGGAACTGCTGGTTTTCTTTATGGTAACGAGGAGTCTTTTCTCTTGGGAAGAAACCAACATTTATAAGCGCTCCACCCGGGCGGACCGGGACAAACCGATAAGTAACTTGAAATGACCTGAACTTTATAGATTGCTTCGCTTTGCTCGCAACAAGGATTGCCGCGCTCGAAGACTCGCTCGCAATGACTGGATAGTCACGGTTCTGGTTACACCTCATTTGTCATTGCGAGGAGCGTAGCGATCGAAGCAATCTGCATGGCAAACCTTTAAAATGCTGAATTTGTTACTTATACGCTTCAAGTTACTTAATATAAGGACGCGTATCTTAATACGTTGACGAACAATTGTGCAGATTGACGCAGCCAAA
>SKKD01000068.1 GCA_007121655.1 Desulfonatronovibrio sp.
ATACCGCAGGGCATGCGGGAGTTTACGCCTGTGGAGATGGACGGCCATCGTTGAAGCAGGAACTACCGGGAAATAGTGATATAGTACCGACCCTTGCTTAAAAGGGATCCTCTTCCTACAGAGAGTGGAGGATGTCAAAATTTACGCCCGTCACTTCTGGAAAAATCTAAATCCGGCTTTATTTATTAACTGATTACAACAACCGATTTACCACCAAATCATGGAGGCAATCATGGAAATACTGTTGAACCTTCTGGATGATGTAAAGTGGGAATCGATAATTGCCACATTTTTCAGAGTCGCGTTAATTTTGTTTATTGTATTCATGATCATGAGGATGGCAAACTCCGCTCTGGAACGATTGGAAAACAAAATTGTCAAGCGTGGCCAGGCGGCAGGACAACCCCCCACCGAAGTTGAGAAAAGAGCTGAAACCCTGATAAGACTGCTTAGACAGGGATTATTTATATCACTATGGCTTTTCGCCGCCCTGGTTCTTCTCCGGGAACTGGGCTTTGAAATCGGGCCTATTCTCGCTGGTGCCGGCATCGCTGGGCTGGCTGTAGGCTTTGGAGCCCAGAATCTGGTTCGTGATGTCATATCAGGTTTTTTTATAATCATGGAAGACCAGGCCAGGGTTGGAGATGTAGCCATTATCAACGGCACAGGCGGACTTGTGGAAAGAGTTAACTTCAGGACCATTGTCCTTCGCGACCTGCGTGGAACAGTGCATATTTTTCCTAACGGCACGATCGATACCCTTTCCAACATGACCAACACCTGGTCGGCTTACGTGTTCGACCTTGGAGTAGCCTACAAGGAAGATACCGACAAGGTGGTCGAAGTAATTATTGAAGTCGGCAAAGGGCTTAAAGATGACAGTTACTTTGGAAAATCCATGATTGGAGACCTGGAAGTGTTCGGCGTGGATCAATTCGCGGATTCCGCGGTAATAATAAAAGGCAGGATCAAAACCAAACCTATCCAGCAATGGGAAGTTGGAAGAGAATTCATGCGGCGGGTTAAAAAAGCCTTTGATGAGAAAGGTATTGAAATTCCCTTTCCTCACAGATCAGTTTATTTTGGAGAAGCCAGCAAACCAATGGACATCCAACTTATTGAGCAGGCGGCAAGGATCGGCAACACTGACGGGCAATAAAAAATTTTACAGTGAAAACATCACTCCAAAACTCCGATGTGTCCATTGGATCACAACTCAAAAACTGCCGGTCAGTCATCACCCTGGGAGTTTGTCCAAATTTAGACGACTATCCTGACTGGAAGCTGGAGCTTATTCAGCAGTCCGCCAAGATATACTTTCCCACTTCCCTTTATGCGGAAATGTTTATAGCTATGGGCAAAACAATCTTTCCGGGCATACAGACGTACCGTTTTGTGGGGGATAAAATCAAGCAGACCCTGTTCTTTCAGCTGAATGCACTTTCAATTCCCAGAAGCAGGTTTTATTACGGACCGCGTCAGCAAAAAAATATCACCAGGGATTTTTCTTTTCCATTTGTTGCCAAGACTCCCAGGTTCTCCTCCAGGGGGCTTGGTGTAAAGCTTATCAAAAATAAAGATCAGCTTGGAGAATATCTTCAAGATAATCATCCGGCATATATACAGGAGTATTTGCGGGGATCCAGGGATTACCGCATCGTAGTAGCGGGTGAAAAGATAATCCTTGCCTACAGGAGGATTCCCAAGGGAGATGAATTCCGGGCCAATATCTTTCTTGGAGCTGATTTATCGTTTAAGGATATTCCCTGCGAGGCGCTTGAGCTTGCCCTGAAGGCTTCAAAGGTTTGCGGTTTCAACTATGCGGGAATAGACATTTGCGAATCAGAGGGAAATTATTATATCCTTGAAGCCAATATGAAGTTTGGCACCCTGGGATTTAAAGAAGCAGGACTTGATTTTAAAAAGATCCTATGCCAGCTGGTAAGTAATGGAGATATCTAGCGATACCTGTCATTGAGAGGGAGCGAAGCGACAGGAGCAATCTTTATGGCAAAAAATATGCACGTTGAACTGGTTGCTTATACGCTTCAAGTTGCTTGGAAGAACCTGTAACCGGAAACAATTGACTTTGCCCTAAAAATACCCGCCTTCCGGAATACATCCTCAAGAAGTATTGATTCTGCCCCCAAGGTATTCACCTGCCGGCTTTCCTGTTTCAAAGGCGGGCTTGACTTGAATAAATAGTGATTCTTGTTTATATACTTATCTTTATTATATGTTGACACTTGACACTAATCCTGACCAGGAATTGAAATGATGATCCTGTTTACAAACGGAGATTAAATGACCACGTCCAAACAATATCTTTTAGATGAACTTTCAGAAGCCAATGCCTGGCGACTGTTTAAAATAATGGCAGAATTTGTAGACGCTTTTGAGAAGCTCAGCGATCTCGGGCCGGCCGTATCCATTTTCGGATCTGCCAGGGTTAATGAGGATGATCCGGTTTATAAACTCACTTTTGACATTGCAAAAAAACTGACAGAATCAGGGCACAGCGTTATTACCGGCGGCGGTCCGGGATTAATGGAAGCAGGGAACAAAGGGGCTTTGGAAGGAGAGGGAAACTCCGTTGGTCTGCATATTCATCTTCCTTTTGAACAGAAATCCAATGACTTCCTTAACCTTCGATGCGAATTCAGATATTTTTTCGTGAGGAAGGTTATGTTTATCAAATACGCCAAGGCCTATGTGGTTATGCCCGGCGGATTCGGCACTCTCGATGAACTCAGTGAAGCCCTTGTCCTTACTCAAACCAGGCGAATCAAGCCTTTTCCAATAGTTCTTGTGGGATCGGAATTCTGGTCGGGCCTTCTGGACTGGTTTAAAGAAAAATTATTGATTCAGAAATATATCAGTGAAAGTGATTTTAATATGTTCAGCATAGTAGACACTTCCGATGAGGTTGTTAAAGCTATTTCCAGATTTAAGTAGTTTGTATCAATGAAATCATTAAAAGATCTTAAAAAGATCAAAATTACATCCAAAAAGAAAAAAAATCCTGAACCTGCCAAAGAGCATGATGTCCCGCAAGATCATCGCCCGGCAGATAAAGATATTTTTTCCATGGCTATGCAGGGGGTCAAGCCTTTGGATGGAAAAGGCAGGGATATTGCTCCGGATAAAGACATACAGAGCGTTGAAAAAGTTGAGACCATAAGTAGCCTTGATATACTTAAAAAATTGGTTGACGGCCATATTGAATTCGATGTCGAATACTCTGATGAATATATTCAGGGGTATGTACAGGGAATAAATTCCAAAACCTTTCGCAGGCTGAAAGCCGGGAATTTAAGCATTCAGGCTCATCTCGACCTGCACGGCCTCAACACCCTTCAGGCCAGAATGCAGCTGTTAAATTTTATGCGTGAACAATATATTAATAATAACAAGTGCGTGCTTCTTATTCCGGGAAGAGGCAGGAATTCACCTCTGGGCGATCCTGTGCTGCGTAAAGAAGTTCAAACCTGGCTTACCCATGAACCACTGAAAAGGGTTGTTCTGGCATTTTGTTCCGCCCAGCCCAAACATGGAGGCACCGGCGCTCTTTATGTGCTTTTGAGAAATTATAAGAAAACAGGCGGGAAAATTTTCTGGGATAAATTTCTCATCGATCTTGAAGAAGGTTAGACAGCTTAGAATTCCAATAACCACGGGTATTGTACGGGGTGACATATATCAGTCCATGTCCATCAGGAGGATCTAATGGGTTTTTTCAGTAAAATTAAAAAATTATGGAAGGGGGAAGAACATCTTCCTGAGACCGAAACCCAAGTTCTTGAGCCTGAGACAGACAAGCCGG
>SKKD01000179.1 GCA_007121655.1 Desulfonatronovibrio sp.
CTGGTTCGAAAATCAAGAGACCAGGTGATCAAACGCAAGAAGAGGGCTGCGCTTCAGGAGTGTCCTCAAAAAAGGGGCGTATGTGTAAGAGTATATACCACTACCCCCAAAAAGCCTAATTCAGCCCTGCGGAAAGTTGCCAGGGTCAGATTGACCAACGGTATAGAAGTAACATCATATATACCGGGAGAAGGCCATAATCTCCAGGAGCATTCGGTTGTAATGATTCAGGGAGGCCGTGTTAAAGATCTTCCCGGTGTAAGGTATAAAATCATCAGAGGCACTCTGGACACCTCGGGCGTACAGGATCGTCGCAAGAGCAGGTCCAAATACGGCGCCAAGAGACCAAAATAATTATTCAATGGAGAAGATATAATGCCACGTAAGGGTCCAATTCCCAAAAGAGCGGTTCTTCCAGATCCGGCATACGGTAGCCGGGTCCTCACCAAGTTTGTTAACAGACTCATGTTTGACGGCAAGAAAAGCATAGCTGAAAAGCTTTTGTATAAAGCCATTGAGCAGCTGGGAGATAAAACCGGAGAAGAGCCGGTAAGAGCTTTTCACCAGGTCATTGAAAACGTAAAACCTCAAATGGAAGTCAAGTCCAGGAGAGTCGGCGGCGCAACTTATCAGGTTCCCATGGAAGTTCGTCCCGACAGACAGGAAGCCCTGGCCATCCGCTGGCTGGTAAAATACTCAAGGTCCAGGGGAGAAAAAGGCATGGATAAAAGACTTGCCGCAGAGCTTCTTGACGCCTTCAACGGCCGTGGCGGAGCAATGAAGAAAAAAGAAGATACTCATCGCATGGCTGAAGCCAATAAGGCTTTTGCACATTACAGGTGGTAACCAAAAGTAGATTCCTGGTTTTTTATTTATCTTTACCAGGCTGGTTGAAATAGTGGGTAAACCGCCCATAACAGCAGATAGTATATAAGAATAATACTGACCTTGAAAAAAATGCACCATGTCCCGGCAGAATTTGAAAATTACATGCCTCGCATTTTATAGTTAAAGTCGTATCAGTGTTGATTCAAACAAGGTTAAAGCTGATCACCCGTTCAGGCAGACGGCCTGAACGGGTGATTTTGTGCTCTTAGACGGCGCAAACTAATTTAAGTTATTACGGATTAAATTTCGGGAGATTAATGTGGGAAGGCTCGTTCCTATAGACAAGCAGCGCAATATCGGCATTATGGCTCATATTGACGCCGGAAAGACAACAACTACTGAGAGAATCCTTTTTTATACAGGAATTTCACATAAGCTTGGAGAAGTTCACGATGGTCAGGCAACCATGGACTGGATGGAACAGGAGCAGGAGCGGGGAATTACCATTACTTCGGCCGCTACCACCTGCTACTGGAAGGATCACCGGATAAACATAATTGATACTCCTGGCCATGTTGACTTCACCGTTGAAGTGGAGCGTTCACTCAGGGTTCTTGATGGCTGCGTCGCCGTTTTTTGTGCTGTGGCCGGAGTTGAGCCTCAATCTGAAACGGTCTGGCGTCAGGCCGACCGCTACCGGGTCCCCAGGATGGCTTTTGTTAACAAGATGGATCGCACAGGCTCGGATTTTTTCCGGGTAGTGGACATGATCAGGGAAAGACTCAAAGCCAAGCCTGTGCCCCTTCAGATACCCATCGGATCGGAAGAGAACTTCAAGGGGATTATTGATCTGGTTCTGGGCAAGGCACATATGTTTAATGAGCAGTCTCTGGGCAAAGAATTTGATACTGTTGATATCCCGGAAGAGATGCTGGAAGAATATGTAAAGTGGCGTCAGTACCTGGTCGAGGCCATAGCTGAGGAAGATGAGAGTCTGCTGGAAAAATATCTGTCGGGTGAGGATCTCAATCCTGAAGAGCTTGCTGAAGGGATTCGCAAGGCTACTATTTCCCTGACTATCTGTCCTGTCCTCTGCGGATCAGCCTTCAAGAATAAAGGTGTTCAGCCTCTTCTGGACTCCACCATTGCTTATCTGCCTTCTCCTCTGGATATTCCCGCCATCAAAGGGATTAATGCCGACACTCAGGAAGATGTAATATGCAATCCCAGCGACACTGAACCACTAAGTGCCCTGGCATTCAAGCTTGCCTCGGATCCCTTTGTGGGGCATCTGACTTTTTTAAGGATATATTCCGGTCACATCGAATCAGGCATGACGGTGATCAACGCTGCCTCCGGCAAAAAGGAGCGTATCGGGCGATTGCTTAAAATGCATGCCAATAAACGCGAAGAAATCAAGGAAGCCTATGCCGGGGACATTGTAGCCGCTGTAGGCCTTAAATATACCGCCACCGGAGAGACCCTGTGTTCCCCGGACCGTCTGGTGCTTCTGGAATCAATGGATTTCCCCGAGCCGGTCATAGAAATCGCCATTGAACCCAAGACCAAAACCGACCGCGATTCTCTCAGCCACGCTCTGCAAAAGCTGGCCAAGGAAGATCCTTCCTTCAGGGTCAAGGGCGATGAAGAAACCGGACAAACACTGATTTCCGGCATGGGTGAGCTGCATCTCGAAATCATAGTGGATCGCCTGACCCGCGAATTCAAGGTTGACGCCAATGTGGGCAAGCCCAGGGTTGCTTACCGTGAAACCATCACCAGACCTGTCAAGCACGAAACCAGATATGTCAAGCAGACCGGCGGCCGGGGACAATATGCCCATGTTGTTATTGAGATTGAGCCCTCAGAACCCGGACAGGGATATGAATTCGTCAACTCAATTACCGGGGGGGTCATACCCAAGGAATATATACCGGCTGTCGACAAGGGAATAAAGGATGCGCTCAAAAGCGGCGTGATCGGCGGATATCCTATGGTAGACTTCAAGGTTAAACTGGTTTTTGGTTCTTACCACGATGTCGATTCTTCAGAACAGGCTTTTTACATAGCCGGTTCCATTGCCCTTAAAGAAGCCAGCGCAAAGGCTGCTCCAGTGCTTCTTGAACCGGTCATGTTTATTGAGGTTTTGACTCCTGAGGATTATATCGGCGAAATCATGGGTGATCTCAATGGCCGCAGGGGAAAGATCATCAGCCTGGAACCCCGCATGGGAACGCAGATTGTCCGCGCGCACGTTCCACTCAGTAATATGTTCGGCTATGCTACAGATATGCGTTCCAACACACAGGGGCGCGCTACATACTCCATGCAGTTTGATCATTATGAAAAGGTCCCGGCTGGGATTGCCGAGGAAATCCTTAAAAGCAAATAGGGGGAAGAGATGGGAAAGGCAAAGTTTGAGCGGAAGAAGCCGCATGTCAATATTGGAACGGTGGGTCATATCGATCATGGTAAAACCACTTTAACCGCGGCCATCACCAAGGTGCTGAGCATGAAAGGCGGTGGAAGTTTTGTAGCTTTTGATCAGATAGACAAGGCACCCGAGGAGAAGGAGCGTGGCATAACCATAGCCACTGCCCATGTCGAGTACGAGACCGCTAATCGTCATTATGCTCATGTGGATTGTCCGGGTCACGCGGACTATATCAAGAACATGATCACGGGAGCTGCCCAGATGGACGGCGCCATTCTGGTGGTGGCTGCTACGGACGGCCCCATGCCTCAGACCAGGGAGCATATTCTTTTGGCGCGTCAGGTAGGAGTACCGAGCCTGGTGGTATTTTTGAACAAAGTTGACCTGGTTGACGATCCCGAGCTTCTGGAGCTGGTTGAGCTAGAGGTGCGCGAGCTGCTGACCAAGTATGGATTTCCCGGCGACGACACGCCCGTTGTACACGGCAGCGCGTTGAAGGCCCTGGAGGCTGAGAGCGCGGATGCTGAAGAGGCCAAGTGCATCATGGAGCTGATGGAGGC
>SKKD01000193.1 GCA_007121655.1 Desulfonatronovibrio sp.
CATGTCCGGCTCCAGAATAATATCTCCCGGCCCCGCGGGATAAAATCCCCATTCCCGGCTTGTGGGACCGAAGAGCCCTATTACCCGGGTATTTACCGCGGACGCAAGATGCATGGGGCCGGAATCGCCGGTGATAAGAGCGCTGCATCGGCTGATGATCGCACCTGTCTCCCTGATGGAGGTCTGGTTGGTCAGGTCCCATGGATGTTCCGGGAACAGGGAAGGGGTGTTTCGTCCGATGATAATCCAGTCAATGCCTTTGGTTTCCAGCAGGATTATAAGCTGCTTCCATTTCGCGTAAGGCCAGGCCTTGGCCTGATGCGTGGCGTAAGGATGAAGGCAGACAATCTTGTTGCCGAGATCCAGATCCGCGAGTCTTTTCTTTGCACCCAGGATTTCATTGGATCTTAGATAAAGTCTGGGAGTCAGAATCGACCTGTCCGGGATCTTCATGGAAAGGGCGGCGGCATAACGCTGGGGAACGTTTTTTTCAAGAAGCCTTTCTTTAAATATAGTTGCCCCTGTCCGGGCATACAAGCGTCTGTAAAGGCCCATCTTTGGATAGAAACGGACCTTCCCGGTCCATATATGCCTTAAAAATGCGGTTCGCAGGTTTCCGTGAAGATCAACCAGTTCCATGGAAGAATAATCCCTTTCGAGACGGCGGCAAAAATCCCACCAGCCCTTTGCCGTAAGATTTTCCGGATTAACGGATATGATCCTGTCCACGGCGGGGTGGTGGTTGAAGATGGCTGAAAAGCCGGCCCTGGTTACCACATGAAACCGGAAGCCCCTGGTTTTTCTCCAGTAGTTTAAGACCCCGGTTGTCAGCATCACATCGCCGAATGCTCCCAACCGGACGATCAGATGGTTTTCAGGCATGAAGTTTTTCCCTTATGCTTGCCATGACTGTTTCAGGAAGGATGTCCTTCATGCATTGGTGATGTTTTTCCGGGCAGCTTTTATGGCCGTGCAGTCCACAGGGTCTGCACCGGAGACCGGTTTCAAGAACAGTGGACTTTTTTCCGCGCGGGAAAAACCCGAGGTTTCTGGTGGTCGGTCCGAACACGGCCACAATCGGCACCCCCTGTGGCCATGCCAGGTGCATGGGACCTGAATCATTGGTCAGGAAACAGTCAAGTCTGGACAGGTAAGCGGCCAGGTCCGGCAGGTTCAGCTTTCCGGCCAGGTTTATTACATGTTTTGTATCCGGTATCCTCGAGGTGATGTTCTTTACAATTTCCTCTTCACCAGGCCCGGCAAAAATAATGACCCTGGTTTCCGGCAGTTCCCGGGCCATGTTGATGATCCAGGCAAAGTACTGTTCCGGCCACATTTTGGTGGGCCAGGTGGACCCTGGATGGATGCCCAGGGTCTTGCCCCGGATATTTTTCTCCCAGAATTCACCGGCTTTCCGCCTTGAATCCCCGGACAGTTCAATGGAGGGCCAGGTTTCCCTGGCGCCGGGGTTTAAAGGGTTCAACAGCTCCAGGATTCTTTCGATTTCATCCAGCTCATTAAAACGTCTGGATACGGTTTTGGTAAAGGCCGCACTGTTGTGCCAGGGATGGTTGTATCCGATCCTGGTTTCGGCCCCGCCTAAACCGGAGATTATGGCGCTTCGAAGGCTGGTGTGAGGACTGAGCCAGAGATCAAAGTCAAGCTTCCTGATGCGCCTGACCATGCCGGACATTCCCCTGAACCCTCTGTCCTGTCCATACTTGTCAAATTCCACAACCCTGTAGCGGCCATTGGGTTCAAATACGGATTTCAGGCCTTTGCGCACAAAATAATAAATCTCCGAATCAGGAAATGATCCGGCAAGGTTCTGCAAGAGGGGCAGGGTCAGGACCGCATCACCAAGAAAAGCGGTCTGCCAGACTCCAATGCGTTTAATTGACATCAAAAAACCTTTGTTTAATCCAGCTCCAGGCTGAATTTATGTCCCGGGCCACCACTGTCGGGCCTGCCGGCTGCCGGCCAGGCTCAAACCATTCACCGGAGCGCTCTGTTATTCCAAGCTCTTTCATGTTTTTCAGGCCGTGTCCGGTCAGCGTCAGGACTGATGCCCTGAATCCGCAGTTATGACCAAAGAATATATCTGAACTTTTATCGCCAATGATGATGGTTTCCCCGGCTGAAAGGCCGTATATTTCAGAAAGTTCATTCCACATGCCGGTTGCCGGTTTACGGCAGGCACATTTATCTTCGGGTTTGTGGGGACAATACATTGAGGCTGAAATTTCAATTCCTTCATCCGCAAGCATGCCGCCAAGTCTGTCCTGAACCTGGTGATACTCTTCTTCAGTTAAATATTTCCGCCCGATTCCGCTTTGATTGGTAACCAGAAAAATCCTCAGGTCGAGCTCCTTCATTTCCCGCATGGCTTCAACCGCCCCGGCGATGAATTCGATCTTTTCCGGATCACTTAGATAGTGCATGTCCCGGATTATTGTACCGTCCCGGTCCAGAAAAATATTTTTTATAGCCAAGCATTTCTCCTTGTCACTGCAAAGGGGTGAATGGTCGGAAGTAATTTAAGCGATTAAAAATATACTGAATACATTGTGTATTTCTTCGTACTCTTCATAATCATAATGTGTTTCATTGGCAAAAGAGTAAAGCAATTTGACCATGAAGAGCATGAAGTGAAAAATGTCATTTTCAAGGCGACTCATGGATTTTCTGCCTGACAATATCTTGTTGACGAGAGGTATCCGCCCATACTTCTTAAACTTTAAGCTTGCGGGGCGTCAATACTTCTGATAAGGTTCTAATTATAATGTGGGAGCTGATTATTGCCTTCTCCCTGGCGGTTGTCATTTCGGCTTTCTGTTCCTTGGCCGAAGCTGCCTTGTACTCCGTTCCCTGGAGTTACATAGAGAGATTAAAAAAACAAAATCGCAAGAGCGGTCGTGTACTCTATGCGCTCCGGACCAGGATCGACCAGCCCATAGCCGCCATCCTCACCCTGAACACCATTGCCAATACCGCGGGAGCCGCTGTTGCCGGAGCCGCGGCAGCCCATGTTTTCGGCGCCCAGAATCTTATCTGGTTTACCATTGTCTTTACCCTGACCATATTGATATTTTCAGAGATAATCCCCAAGACCATGGGGGTTATTTATTGCAGGCCTTTGGCCGCCATCCTGGCCGAACCTCTCCGGATCCTGGTCTGGATCATGTCGCCGATAATTTTTGTCTGCAAAAGTATTATCAGCCTTGTTGGAAAACAAAAGTACGCCCCGGGCACTTCCGAGGAAGACCTTCTGGCCATGATCAGTCTGACCAGGAAGTCAGGTATCATCAAGCCCTATGAAGAACTCTCCATTCAGAATATCCTTTCACTGGACAGAAAAATCGTCAGGGATATAATGACCCCACGGATGGTGGTTTTTTCCCTGCCCGCTCATTTATCCGTTTCACAGGCCAGGAAGAACAAGTCCGTCTGGCCCCACAGTCGTGTTCCGGTATTTGAGAATAGCGATCCCGAAGACATTGTGGGGGTTGTGTACAGAAGAGAAATCCTGGAAGCTCTCGCCAATGACCAGTATGATACAAGGCTTGAAACTCTGATGAAGCCGGTCAATTTTGTGGTTGAAACCATGAGTCTGGACAAGTTGCTCATCAAGTTTCTGGAGTCCAGACAGCATTTGTTTGTTGTTATTGATGAATACGGCGGGACCGCGGGCCTGGTTACCCTGGAGGACGTCCTGGAAGAGATTCTGGGCAA
>SKKD01000029.1 GCA_007121655.1 Desulfonatronovibrio sp.
ATCAATGAACTCGGCTTCATCTCGCCGAAAGAACGGATAAGTAAGGGTTATTCATTCGGCTGTCAATAACTATTTCCGGGAAATCAAAAAAATCTTTTCCCCCCAGGCTTTTCTTTTATTATCAACAGCAAATTAAACTAAAATTCCAACACCTTAGGAGTTCGAGGAAACATTATCACGTCCCTGATATTGGTTACCCCGGTGGTGAGCATAAGAAGTCTTTCAAAGCCCAGACCAAAGCCTGAATGAGGCACTGTTCCGAATCGCCTGAGATCAATATACCACCAGTAGTCATCCCTGCTCAGTCCGGTCTCGACAATGCGGTCCACAAGGACATTCAGGCGCTCTTCCCGCTGGCTTCCGCCCACAAGTTCCCCGACTCCCGGAACCAGTACATCCATGGCAGCCACGGTTTCATTGTCATCATTGACCCGCATGTAAAAAGGTTTGATCCCTTTTGGATAATTATAAATAATAACCGGGCGGTTAAAATGCTTTTCACACAGAAACCTCTCATGTTCGGTTTGGAGGTCAAGCCCGTATTCCACCGGGAACTCGAACTTTTGACCGGTTTTCTGAAGAATACTTATCGCTTCTGTATAAGGCAGACGGACAAAATCATTATCAATAATATTATCCAGCCGGGCCTCTAGCTCCTTATCCACGAATCTGTAAAAAAGGTCCATATCATCCGGACACTCTCTGCGGACGTGGATGATCATCTTTTTAATCAGGTCCTGGGCTAGAGCCATGTTGTCCGTAAGGTCGGCAAAAGCCATCTCGGGCTCGATCATCCAGAACTCAGCCACATGCTTGGGAGTATTTGAATTTTCTGCTCTGAAGGTTGGCCCGAAGGTGTAAACGTCGCCCAGAGCGCAGGCCATATTTTCGGCGCTAAGCTGGCCCGAAACAGTCAGGTGAGCCTTTTTACCGAAGAAATCCTGTTCGAAATTCACCTTTTTCCCATTGGCGGCAAGACTGTCCAGGTCCAGGGCTGTGACCTGAAACATTTCTCCAGCCCCTTCACAATCTGATCCGGTAAGTATGGGGGTATGAATATAGTTAAAACCAAGATCGTGAAAATATCTATGGACGGCAAAGCTCATTTCAGACCGAATTCTGTTCAGCGCCCCATATTTATTAGTTCTGGGTCTAAGATGGGCAATGCTGCGTAAGAATTCGTCCGAATGACGTTTTTTTTGCAAAGGATAAGTTTCAGGGTCTGCAACTCCAATCAGCAAGATCTCAGATGCCTTGAGCTCCCATGTCTGGCCCTTTCCGGGCGAAGGAACCAAATCTCCGGATATGCTTACCGAAGCTCCGGTATTGACTTCGTCAACATTTTCATATCCGGGGATTCCCTCATCCACAATCACCTGCAGGTTTTTAAGGTTTGAACCGTCATTGATTTCCAGAAAACAGAAACCTTTGGACTGCCTTTTTGTCCTTACCCACCCCATGACCTGGATATTTTTTTTGGGTTCATCAGAATTTAGTGCCTGCTTAATTCTAATCCTCACAAAACACTCCTGTTATCATTATCAGCTAAAGCATATTCAAGGGATCCAGATCCAGGCTTGCCCGAACATTCCTGCTCTTTGCAGTGAAGAGCAGAATATCGGAATAAACATCCCTGATCTTTCCCCATTCCTGAGCCTTGATCATCATTTGATATCTATCCCTGTTCTTTAACTTTGACAATGGGGCCGGGGCTGGTCCCATAATTTTTACTCCGTGTTTAACTCCGATATTCACGGCATTTTTCTTCAGGGAGGATATGAACAGATCTTTTTGGTTCCAGTTTGAAGTAAAAGACATTCTTATCAGCCCCAATCTGACAAAAGGCGGATATCCGAAAAGCTTGCGCCTGCGCAATTCCTGACTGAAAAAACCCTGGTAATCACAGGCTGCAACATAATTCCAGCAGTAATGATCAGGATTTCTGGTCTGAATAAATATCCTTCCTGGTTTGTCTCCACGACCTGCCCGCCCCGAAAGTTGAACAAGCAGCTGAAAAATCCTTTCTGAAGAGCGGTAATCGGGAAGCCCTAACCCCAGATCTCCATCCAGCACTATGCCCAGGGTGACATTAGGAAAGCTGTGCCCTTTGCTGAGCATCTGGGTGCCCACCAGGATCTGGGCCTTATTCCCTGCAAAGTCTGAAAGTATCTTCTCAGATTTCGCAGGATTTCTTGTACTGTCCCTGTCCAATCTCAACACCCCGGCACTTTTGAATTGCCCCTGAAAAAACTCTTCCGCCTTTTCAGTACCCCCTCCCAGGGGGACAAATTCAGAGCCTTTGCAATTAGTGCAGATAATTGAAAAAGGCAGTGACTGACCACAATAGTGGCAAACCAGTCTCTGTCTTTGTTTATGAAAGGTAAGGCTGACCTGACAATTGTTACACTTGGCCGTTTCAGAACAGTCTTTGCACATAATGATAGGGGAATATCCTCTGCGATTGTGCATGATTACAGCTTGTTCTCGTCTGCTCAGTGTTTCCTTCAGCGCATTCTCACAAGCACCTGATAAAGGTCCGAATCGGGGAGGGTCTTTTTTCAGGTCAATAAAAGTTACTCCGGGCAAAACGCTTTTACCAACACGATTTTCCATTTTGACCAGATTAATCCGGTTCGTACTGGCAGCAAAAAATGTCTTTATGTCAGGGGTGGCTGACCCCAGAAGGAGCATTGATTTGTCACGTCTGGCCAGAAAGTGGGCAATTTCCTTGGCCTGGTATACAAAACTCTGATCCTGTTTAAATGATTCATCATGCTCCTCATCAAGAACAATCAGTCCAACATTGTTGACAGGCATGAACAGTGCGGACCTGGTCCCCACAAGAACCACGGGCTCTGTGACTGTTCGCAGCTCCAGGAAAAGTCTTACCCTGTTTTTTAAGCCCTTTAGACCGTGATAAAGTTCTACCTTGAATCCTGAAATCGTTTTCCTTGCCAGAGCGTATAATTGTGTGGCTATAGCGATTTCCGGTGCCAGAATAAGCACTGATCTTCCCATTTGCAGGCACTTCTGTGCAAGGCGCATGTAGACTATACTTTTGCCGCTTCCGGTAATGCCGTGAAGCACGTTGACGTCGAAAAAGCTTTTTTTGATTCTGGGCAATAAAAATGACAGCGCCTTTGTCTGATCACTTGTCAATTCGTAATTAATGGAGCTTTCGGAAAATAATGCTTTACTTTCAGGCTCTTGTTCATCGCTGATTGTTACAAGCCCTTTCTCAGCCAAAGACTTCAGGCTCCCTGCAACTCCAGGGCCGAACAATTGTCTTAATCGGCTGCCAGACATGCTGCCCCTCTCCCATAACGCATCCATAACCTTCCACTGCAGTCTTGCATTCGGCAATATGGACCATGGAGGCTCCTTGTCCACTGAAATAATCTTCTGCGTTTTTCCAGTCTTCCTGATATAGTCCAACTTTCCGTTTATCCACATGAAAGCCATGTTTTGAAGCATGTGTTTTTCAGAGCCATATACCGGAAGAACAAATTTTTCACCTGTATGGCCGTGAACCAGGACATCGGGGATGCTTCGCAATGAAACAGGCAAGACATGGGCCAGTATCCTGCCCGGATCAACTACCTGCCTGTGGGCCAACTCAGTTATCATGCCGAGATACTCAGGAGGAACCAGGGCATCCTTTTCCAGCGGCCAGTGAATATTTTTCATTTTCCTGGGAGGATCAAGGGATACAGAGGATTCCAGCACTCCGACACATAATCTGTTTGCATTGCCCATGGGCACAAGAACCCTGAGACCGGGCTTCCAGGTCAGAGGAGGAAAATAGGGAGGTTCCTCATAAGTAAAACTTTTATAAGGAGGAGTTAAAAGCGCAACAGACCATAATGAATGTCTGTTTTCTTGACTTTTCATTATTCAGAACCGGACGGTACAAGGATAACTTTGATCGTTGGCATGAAGATTTGACAGATTAGCTTTTATCCGAACAGCTCCGGATAACAATTATTTATAAAGACCAGCCTGGCCGATGTAATAATCCATAACCAGGTCCGGAGGGTTCAGGTCTGCTCCAAAAAAAGAGCGCTCAAGCTCATCCCGGGAAAAAAGAAGATCATCATACTGAGTATTGATGCCTTTCCACTCAAGGTAACAATCAATCTCAGCATTGCGGTTTGCAATGATCAATTTGTGGGGTAGGTTGTAATTGCCGATATTTCTGTATTCCAGCCATCCCAGGTCAGATTTTGCTCCCTGTTCTGAAAAAACCATACGCAGAGGAACCAAATGTTCATTATCAATCCATAAATGTGGTTCGGGATCTTCGGCCATTTTCATTCCCAAAGCCAGGGCCGGCCTGCCGTGAAAAAAATGATAACTTTGGACTCCAAAGTCAAGGCCGGCTTTACTCCACCAGGTACTGTTCTCAAATAAAATCCTGGTTACCGGCGGACTTGCCAGATCATTTCCTAATGCCAGAAGAACCGTATCACCTTGTCCAACAGCTACTGCCACCACTTCCTGACCCTGGCCCGAGTCCATGACCCACTCCTGTCGCCAGTTTTCGGATTTTTGCCAGATTCTGAGGCTTATATTGGGATTGTCAAAGGTAACGACAAGTAAATAACTGTTGATGCCCGAGTAGTTATTATCCAACCTTTCGACCAGCTCAGAATGGGTAACAATTTTTCCAATGGCCGGACTAGCCAGGACAGCACCAAGCATTAGCAGGACAAGCGAAGGAATTATTTTCTGCAAGGCAGGAATTCCTCCAGCTTCTCAATTAATTCGTCTTTTAACTGTTCATCCTTCAGGGCAAAGTAAATATTCGCACTTAGATAATCAGCCCAGTCACCAATATCAAAACGCCGTCCCTCGAGCTTGACTGCCAGAAGACGTTTATCCAGGGCCAAAGCCTGCAATGCGTCGGTGAGCTGATACTCGAGATCATAGCCTGGCTCAAGTTTTTCCAGGTAATCAAAAATTTCCGGAGTCAGGACATACCGGCCCACTATAGCCAGTCTCGAGGGAGCATTTTTTGGATCAGGTTTTTCAAAGACCTGCCTTACACGATAAAGGCCGGGTGCAAACTCCTCCGCCTGAATAATTCCGTATTTTGAAACACTTTCCTTTGGGACTTCCACAACCCCAACCACAGGCATATGCTCAGTCTTTGCAACTTCCATCAGCTGTTTTATGGCCGGAGATTTACTGAACATCAAGTCATCTCCAACCATAACCGCAAACGGTTCCTGCTTGACAACCTCTCTGGCGCAAAGAACTGCGTGACCCAAGCCCAACTGCTCCTTTTGCCGGACGGATATAATATTGGCCATTTCAGCCACCTGCCTGACTTCCTTCAACAGGTTTTCTTTGCCTGATCTTCTCAGCAATGCTTCTAAAGACAAATTGTAGTCAAAATGATCTTCGATAATCCTTTTCTGCTGATTGGTTACAAAAACAACATCGTTCAGATCGGCATCAATGGCTTCTTCAACCACATACTGCACTGCCGGTTTCTTATATACAGGAAGCATTTCCTTTGGAACATTCTTGGTTGCGGGTAACGATCTGGTACCCCAACCTGCTACTGGAATTACAACTTTTGTTGCTTCCATTTGAAACTCCTTTTGTTGCTTTCAGTGGATGGTTTTTGTGGCCAACTTAATAAGTATTGAAAAAATCCATCGCGTGACTGATGAAATCTGGTATCAGGACTCTACTTAAGTCCTTTTTCAACTTCTCCGGCAAGTTCAGTCGCCCATTTATTCACCAAGGCTTCATCATCCCCCTCCACCATGACCCTTGCTACAGATTCCGTGCCTGAATATCTGAGAAGAACCCTTCCCTTATCCCCAAGGCTCTTTTCTGCCGCATCTGCTGCCCGCCGGATTGTTATGACCTGATCAAACGGAACTTTCCTTTCCACATGAACATTAATAAGCTTTTGTGGGAAAGGAGTCAAAAGCGTTGATAACTCTGCCAGGGTCTTATTTTGTTCCAGCATAATCCGAAGAAGCCTTATTCCTGCCAGAATGCCGTCTCCGGTAGTTGAGTAATCCAAGAAGATCAGATGGCCAGATTGCTCTCCACCCATGATGGCTCCCTCTTCGCGCATGGCCTCGACCACATACCTGTCGCCCACCTTTGTCCGGATAAGCGTGCCTCCCATTGATTTCATGAAAACCTCCAGAGCCATGTTGCTCATGACGGTGGAAACCAGCTTATTTCCCGGCAGGGAATCTTTATCCATAAGGTCTTTGGCGCAGATTGCCATAATCTGATCGCCGTCCAGAATCACCCCGTTTTCATCAATGGCGATAAGTCGGTCCCCATCGCCATCAAGAGTGAGCCCCAGGTCAGCACCATGCTCCAAAACAAGATTGGCAGCGATTTCAGGATAAAGTGACCCGCATTTCTTATTGATGTTGAGCCCGTCGGGAGCAATTCCTGTAGTTATTACCTTTGCCCCCAGCTCTTCAAATATTAAAGGGGCAACCTTGTAAGTGGCTCCATTGGCGCAATCGATGACAACCTTAATTCCCTGAAGATTCATGGTATTGGGCAGACTGTTTTTTAGATGCACGATATACCTGCCCGGACTATCCACTATCTTTGTGGCCTTGCCCATAAACTCAGGCTGTGGATGGTCCCAGGTGATATCCGGAGACAAAACCATCTCAGCAATTTCTTCCTCAACTTTGTCTGAAAGCTTAAAGCCCATGTGGTCAAAAAACTTAATCCCATTATCCATAAATGGATTATGAGACGCTGATATTACTACACCCAGGTCAGCTCGCATATTCTTTGTCAAAAAAGAAATAGCAGGAGTAGGCATCGGGCCTACCATCAAGACATCCATGCCTGATGCGCAGAAGCCTGAAGTTAAGGCGTTTTCAAACACATATCCTGAAAGCCGTGTATCCTTACCAATGAGGACCCGGTGACGGTTGTGACCGTTTCTAAAATATTGCCCGGCAGCCAGGCCGAGCCTGAGTACAATTTCGGGAAGCATTGGAAAGATATTGGCCTGCCCTCTCAGACCATCTGTTCCAAAGATTTTTTTACGCATATTTTACTCCTGCAGAGATGACATTCAATGTTGCAGCCAATAATTTAACTTAAAATGGTTAGCCGGAAAATCAAGCAGCAAAGGACATATTCATTACTTAACAATTTCATCACCGGTAGAGGTCTTATGAAACTGAACACTTACAAAATACAATCAACCTTCTCTTTGTTGATGTCTTTATGACCCTATGATTAAAATTTTGATTTATTTATCCTGACCCGGATCTTCTCAGGACGTTTTTCCAAGACCACTCCATCCCTTGGCAAATCAGCCATCACCTCGATTTCATGTTCACCTGGCTCTATATCCTGACTGATCCAGATATAGTAGCTTATCTTATCACGCCAGCCCTGAGTACGAAGAAGCACTCTGGGCAGAGCTAGATTGGCTCTGACGAAATCAGGCTCTATTTTATAATCTACTCCTTCATCTGCGAATACATCTACATTCTTTCGCACCCAGATTTCTTCCAGGATCGGGCCAAAGGTAAGTTCCACCAAAACTTCATTTTCAGACGATTCTATTTCCGGAAAAAGATCAAGGCCAATCCTTTTTATAATTCTTCTAGGAGACTCATCCCTGATCTCAATTGGTTTAGTTTCAATTTCTTCAATTCTATCCAGTATTCTCGCCGCTCCGCTTATCCGGACATATTCCGGGTCAGCCTGTATTTTTCTCAGTTCATAATCAGGACTTATATATGCCTGCCAGTTTATCCTGACAGGGACTGTCTTGGTTTCTTGAAAGTCAACATCAAGCTCAAGTCTGGGCGGGGTAATTTCAACAACATCTATGCCCCTGGGGATGTTTATATTTTGGGGATCAAGCACAACAGTGTTGACCCCCTTGGTAACTTCCGAAAGGTCCAGAGAATAACTTAACCTACCTGTCTCTAACGTGTTGAGAACAGTGCTGGTCCCTGTGCACCTGACCCGGATCGTATTGACCATTCCACTCCTGATTAAATGGTCTGACGGCAGATTGACTATTTCAACCGGCACGCTGATCCGAATCTCCACTTTTTCCTGACCACTTATCAGATACCAGGCAAAAACAGCCAGTATCACTGCTGTAATTCTATATTGCCAGTTGATTTTGAACATATTATTTTTCCCAGGCAGAAGTTAAAACCCTTCTCAGTCGCACTTCATCAAGAGAAGGTATAAGCCGTCCGCCTATGGCCACGGATATTTTCCCTTGCTCTTCCGAGACGACAATGGCAATGGCGTCGGTTTCTTCAGTGATGCCCATGGCGGCGCGATGTCTTGTTCCGTAGTCCCAGTTGGACTTCACGCCCACTGCAAGGGGTAAGATACATCCTGCAGCAATTATTTTATCGCCGCGAATAATCACAGCTCCGTCATGCAAAGGAGTATTCGGATAAAATATCGTTTCAAGGATTTCTTTGGAAAAGGATGAGTTCAACTCTACACCAGACTCGGCAATATCCCCCAGCGGGGTGTTCTTCTCGATAACCACAAGAGCTCCGATTCTTTTATGAGCCATGGAGACAAAGGAGAGTATAAGTTCATCAAGTATGGTCAATTCGGGCCTTGACCTGAAAAACATCCTTCCGGCCCCCATTTCAGCCAATGCTTTGCGAATATCGCGCTGAAAAAGAATTATGATCACCAGGAATAATGATCCAAGAAAATTGGCCAAAAGCCAGTGAAGGGTGTTCAGACCGAATTGGCCTGAAAAATAATATATAACTAAAAGAAGCAAAAAACCGTAAAATACTGAGACTGCCCTGGTACCTTTGACCAGAACTATAACCCTGTAAATGATGAAGGCAACAACGAGTATATCGATTAAGTCCCGCCAGCCGAACTGCAACAGTCCCAGGTTCAAATCCATATTTTTTTTAATATCTCCAAGGTGTTAATGGTTGACTCAACATCATGCACTCTATGAATACCAACGCCTTTGGCGGCCATTAGACCTAAAGCAACTTGAGTCGCTGTCTCTCTACAATCAGGCTCTAAGCCGAGAAATTTACCCCAGAGGGATTTATTTGAAAGACCAAGATATAATGGAAAGCCAAGGGAAAAGAACTCGTCAATCCGGTGCATAAGCT
Source organism: Desulfonatronovibrio sp. (assembly GCA_007121655.1). Lineage (GTDB taxonomy): Bacteria > Desulfobacterota > Desulfovibrionia > Desulfovibrionales > Desulfonatronovibrionaceae > Desulfonatronovibrio. Next base: position 9,126 of record SKKD01000029.1, read on the forward strand.
CCAGGTTATGCTCAAGAGTCTTTCCGAAACCAATGCCGGGATCAAGCACAATCCTGTTTTCAGGCAATCCGCTTCTGACCAGCACACTCAGACGCTCATCAAAAAAAGATTTAACCTCTCCGACAACATCATCATATCTGGGATCGATTTGCATTGTTCGGGGATCACCTGAGGAGTGCATCAAAACATAACCCGGCTTAAATTCCGCAACAACATCCAACAACCCGGGATCAAAACAACAGGCGGAAACATCATTAATTATTGAAGCTCCGGAATTAAGGCACTCGGCTGCAATTCCGGGCTTGTATGTATCTATGGATACATTGGCATGGGGATGTATTTCAAGAACTTTTTTTAAAACCGGCAGCACCCGGGCCAACTCAGTGTCAGCTCCAACTCTTTCGGAAAACGGTCTGGTACTTTCGCCTCCGATATCGATAATATGAGCTCCCTGCTTGATTAATAAACAGGCCCTGTCCAAAGCTTTTTCAAAATTATGATATTTACCCCCGTCAAAAAATGAATCCGGGGTTACATTCAAAACCCCTGCAACAAGAAAGGGGGCAGGACCTATGACCCTGCCCCCTTTCACAATCCAGTTGACCAGATTATTTCCTGCCATACTATTCCCGGTAAATTGCTACTCTTCTATTTTAAATCCCTCTTCCACCGGCTTCTCTTCATCAGTTTTTTTAGATTCCCTTTTCTGTTTATCTGTTCCGGGCTGTTCAGGGCGCATCTTTTCCGCCAGAGGAGGCAGCTCCTCACCATTCATGAGCATTTCCACCTCCGCCCCGGTTAATGTTTCCCTTTCAAGGAGAGCATCGGACAACTTATTCAAGGCTTCAATATTGCCCTGTAAAATATCCTTGGCCTTTTCATAAGCATCCCGGACAATCTTTTTAACTTCTTCATCAATAAGCCTGGCGGTTTCCTCGCTGTATTCCTTGTGCTGGGTGAATTCTCTGCCCAGAAAAACCTCTTCTCCCTTTCCTCCAAAAGCCAGGGGCCCTATGGTATCGCTCATTCCCCATTCACAAACCATCTTTCTGGCCATTTTAGTGGCCCTTTCAATATCATTGCCGGCTCCGGTGGTCATTTGATTAAAAATCAACTCCTCAGCCACCCGTCCGCCCAAAAGAACTGCCAGATTATTCTCCAGAAACGTCTTGGTATAATTGTGTCTTTCATCCTGAGGCAGCTGCATGGTAACCCCCAGTGCTCTTCCCCTGGGAATGATGGAGACCTTGTGGATCGGATCAGTGCCCGGCAGGACCTTGGCAACAATGGTATGCCCCGCCTCATGGTAAGCCGTAGTTTTCTTTTCTTCGTCACTCAGGATAAGGCTTCGTCTTTCCTTGCCCATGAGCACCTTATCCTTGGCTTCTTCAAAGTCTTCCATATTGACTTGCTCCTGGCCCATCTTGGCGGCGTGAAGAGCCGCCTCATTGACCAGATTTTCCAGATCAGCGCCGGAAAAACCCGGGGTGCCCCTGGCTATGATTTCCATATCCACCCCCGGTGCCAGGGGTGTTTTACGGCTGTGAACATCAAGAATTCTTTTTCGCCCGGCAACATCCGGAGTGGGAACTATCACCTGTCGGTCGAACCTGCCGGGCCTTAGCAACGCTGGATCTAGGACATCAGGCCGGTTGGTGGCGGCGATAAGAATTACCCCTTCGTTGGATTCAAAACCGTCCATCTCCACTAATAACTGGTTCAAGGTCTGTTCACGCTCATCATGCCCGCCACCAAGACCGGCGCCCCTTTGACGACCCACCGCATCAATCTCATCGATAAATATCAGGCAGGGGGCGTTTTTCTTACCCTGAACAAAGAGATCGCGCACCCTGGAGGCACCGACCCCTACAAACATTTCCACAAAATCAGAACCGGATATGGAGAAAAACGGGACTCCGGCTTCACCGGCTACAGCCCTGGCCAGCAGGGTTTTACCCGTACCCGGGGAGCCAACGAGGAGCACTCCTTTGGGAATTCTTCCCCCAAGGCGGGTAAATTTTTTGGGATTGCTGAGAAAATCCACAACCTCGGTTAGTTCATCCTTGGCTTCATCAACTCCTGCAACATCTGCAAACGTTACCTTGGTGTCTTCCTGGGAAATCATTTTGGCCTTGGATCTCCCGAAAGACATGGCTTTGCCTCCGCCTCCCTGCATCTGACGCATGAAAAAAATCCATACTCCTATAAGAAGAAGCATGGGAAACCAGGAGATCAAAATAGTGCCCAGCCATCCGGCCTGTTCTTCAGGCTCTGCTTCGACCTGAACATTATTTTGGATCAGCAAATCTACAAATCCCGGATCATCAGGAATGAAAGAAGTAAATCTTCGATCATCAATAAGGACTCCGGTAACTTTTTGTCCCTGTATCTTTACGGCCAGAACCTCACCCTGGTTGACCCTGGTCAAAAGTTCAGTATATGTTAATTGGTGCTGTGGTTCCTGGGGCTGATTAAACATATTAAAGAGAATAATCATTACCAGGGATATAGTTGCCCAAAGCAACAGGTTTCTAGAGAAATTGTTCAAGTCCTTACCTCCAACTTAATCCGAACCATACTAAAAAAACGATCTTCCAACTAGTTAGCTATCAGCAAATCTGAATCAGGTTACCAAGGCTAATTTGCCTTGCATTAAATACTGGTTATTGATAATAAACGCCTCAACGGAAGCGTTTCGTCACCGGTGTGGCGCCTGGACTTCAAATCCAGTGGAACGGTTAGTCCCGTTCGGTAGGTTCGACTCCTATACGCTTCCGCCACACATCAAGAGTCAGGCATGTCTTGTCTCTACCGTCCTTTCCCCTCTAACTTCCGACCTCTGTTCTCCAACATCCGTAATCCGGGTTAATTACAATGCCTTACTCATTAACCGACTTACCGAATTCAGTCTTCAACCTTTTGTTTTCTTCTCTGCCTCATTCAACCAGGTCGTTATTTTATCTATCTGTTTTGCAACCGATTCCGGCCCTGTTCCGCCCGGAGTTTTCCTTCTTTTAACAGCCTGTTGATAATCCAGAACTTCAAATATGTCCTTACTAATTTTATTTGAAAAGCCCCGGAGTTCTTCAATCTCCAAATCTTCAAGACCTAAGCCCTTTTTCTCGGCATAAGCCACTGCTTTACCTGTGACATGGTGGGCCTGTCTGAAGGGCATGCCTTTTGAAGTAAGGTAATCAGCCATTTCAGTGGCGTTCAGGTAACCTTTTTTCAGGGCCGCTTCCATTGCCCGTTTATCAAAGCTCAGTTCTCCGATCATCCCTGACATCACTTTTAATGAAGTCATAACTGTTCTGTGCGCTTCAATAAAAGGTCCCTTATCCTCCTGCATGTCACGGTTATATGCCAGGGGCAGCGCCTTCATTGTTATCAAAAGAGACATAAGTCTTCCGAAAACCGATCCTGTCTTCCCTCTGATGAGTTCCGCAACATCAGGATTTTTTTTCTGCGGCATTATGGATGACCCGGTGGAATAAGCTTCCGGAAGCTTTATAAATCCAAAGCCTGGATTTGACCAGATTATAATCTCCTCACACAGTCGGCTAAGGTGCATCATAATCATGGAACAGACAAACAGAGCTTCAAGGGCAAAATCGCGGTCGCTGACCGCATCAATGCTGTTTTCAAAAACACTGTCAAATCCAAGTTCTTCAGCAGCCATTTCCGGATCAAGCGGATAAGTTGTTCCGGCCAGTGCTGCAGCGCCAAGGGGAGAAACCCTTGTTCTCTTAAGGGCGTCTGTCGCCCTTTCAAAATCTCTTTTAAACATCTGGACGTAAGCCAGAAGATGGTGAGCCAGACTCACGGGCTGGGCAGGTTGAAGGTGGGTATAGCCTGGAAGGATAGTCTCCTGGTTCGCCCTGGCCTGCAAAAGCAGAGTGTC
>SKKD01000077.1 GCA_007121655.1 Desulfonatronovibrio sp.
CCAACCAGTGCGCCGGCGCCTACGTTCTGGATCAGGAAAGCGGTAATGTCCGAAAGGTCCTGGCTGATTTTACCCTGATCGCCACAGGAGGCATTGGTCAGATATATCTTAATACCACCAATACTCCTTCCTCTCTGGGGTCAGGCATGGTCATGGCCCAGAGAGCAGGGGCAAGAATGATGAACATGGAGTACATCCAGTTTCATCCCACCGCCCTTTTTCACCGCGATCCCAGAAAGTTTCTGATTACCGAGGCCATGCGCGGGGAGGGGGCGGTTCTGGTCAATGTCCGGGGAAAGGCTTTCATGAAGGACTATGATCCCTGGGGAGATCTGGCGCCCAGAGACATTGTAACCAGGGCTATTGTGGAGGAAATGCTCAGGACCAAGGAAGATTTTGTTTATCTGAACGCCTTTGAGCACGTAAATGATCCGGCCAAACGCTTCCCCACCATACACAGGGAATGCCTTAAACAGGGAATTGACCTGACCAGACAACCAATTCCAGTTGTCCCGGCTGCCCATTACTTTTGCGGGGGGGTTCTTGTTGACGTTGCAGGCCGGACAACCATAGACAGGCTTTACGCGGCAGGAGAATGCGCCTGCACAGGGGTTCACGGGGCCAATCGTCTGGCCAGCACTTCCCTTCTGGAAGGTCTTTTGTGGGGGCACGCCGTAGCCGGGGATATTGAAAGTAGATTCAGGACCAAATCAAGACTCAGTCGCCGTGTCAGGTCATCCATGCCGGACTGGAAATTCCTTGGTTCAAAGCAGAATGAGGATCCGGTGCTCATTGCCCAGGATTGGGCTACCATCAAGCACACCATGTGGAACTATGTGGGCATTAACCGCACATCACCCAGGCTGAAAAGAGGATTTGAAGACTTGCGCAACCTCAACAAAAGGCTTCACGACTTCTACAAGGAAACCGCCATATCCAAATCCATAGTTGAATTATTCCACGGCTGTCACGCAGCCTACATCATCACAACTTCGGCATTGCGCAACAAAACCAGTATCGGCTGCCATTTCCGTGAAAAGGATTAGCAGTGAGCTGGAAATACGATATGGCGGCTTAACGCATTGGGGCCCGAACTTAATTGGCCGGTCAGCAAGGTAACAAAGTCGGACAACTGAAAATGCCCCTCACGCAGTTCCTGCCTTGCCTGGAGATTTTCAATCAAAGGTCTGCGCATGTTTCAATAATATCCGCCTAAAGTCCCTTCTTCTCAAACCAACGGAAAAGCAAAAGTCCCGCGATTATAAACAGGATGATTATTATCCAGTGATTTATCCCCAATACGTCTGCCAGAGTGATCTTGCCCAGATCTCCCCAGGTATAGACAGTGTTTTGCAGTGCGGGGTAGAACTCTGCGAAGATGCCGGCGCCCACAATCATTCCCAAAATACCCCACAAAGCGTCAAAGCGTCCTTCTCCCACAGCACCCAGGGAAGTACCCGGACAATAACCCAGCATGCCCCAGCCAATGCCGAACAAAAGGCCACCCACAATATTTGTCCCGAGAATAGTGGTCTTTATGGAAAGCTCCACAAGTCCCAGATCGTATAAAAGGTATACACCCACCATGCTGACTAAAACCGCGGAGAACATGAACTTGATTATGGTCATGTCAATAAGTCGCAAGGCTCCGAGTTGTTTATCATACCGGATGACTCTGGCTTTTTGCAAAAGAAACCCGAATAAAATTCCTGTAATCAGGCCCAGGATAATCAGCTTCATCTCCCACCTCCGCCGTATATTATTCTGGCCACAATTATTCCAGCAACAAAAAAGCAGATCAGAGAAATAAACCCGCTGACAGAAAGTTGAAGCGTACCGCTCAACCCGTGTCCGCTGGGTCAGCCATCAGCCATCCTGGCCCCGAACATGAGGATGACGCCTCCAAAAAAGGCCATGACGGATCTTTTGACCGTGGTTAGCCCGAATTTTTCCTGCCACATGTCAGGCACCCATTGCTTTCTGAAAGTTCCGGAAGTTTTGGCGGCAATGAACGATCCAAGCAGGATGCCGATAACAAACATCCACTGCCAGTCAATCCTGGGAGCAACCTGGATATAATATTCCATCTGGGCCACTCTTTCCGGCGCAACGAGGTTTTGAATCATGCCGGACATGCGCACAAAACTTGTGGAGGCTCCAAAGTACTGTCCGGCTATCCAGACTGAAAGCACCAAAACGATCCCGCTTAAAGCCCCTGCCAGATACGGACTCCATGCTTTTTCATCATGCATAGCACTCTCCTTTCCTGATAATTTAATTGCAGATATTACACTAATTATACATGTATACAGAAAATTGTAAATATCACTGAGTTTAATATTCAGGGAATTTTGATCTCATCCTGTATTTAAGTATAAATTTCGGCAAATCAGCAACTTAGTCTTGAAATAAGGAATATTGTCTGAGGTCATATCGCGCTTTTGTTCACTTATTGACAAAAACCACTCATTGTATCAATAGGTGATGGTGTTTGAAATGGTATCTGCCAATCCTTAAAGTGAAGTTGAGAATCAGTGGATTTTTTTGATCTGTTTTTGTATCTCTCCATGGCAGCAGGTCTTTTAATGGCCTTCAGCCTGGGGGCCAACGACGTGGCAAATTCCATGGCACCGGCCGTAGGCGCCCGGGCAATCACTGTCCGTCAGGCCGTAATAATCGCCGGGTCCCTTACTTTTGTGGGTGCCGTTTTTCTGGGGGCAAACGTCACGGCAACCATTACCAGGGGCATCATTAATCCTGAACATATCACTGATCCAAAAATAATGGTTCTGGGTATGTTCGCTTCACTTATGGCAGCGTCTCTGTGGGTCCTCCTGGCAAGTTTGACATCTCTGCCCGTATCCTCCACTCACTCCATTGTAGGCAGCATCCTGGGATTCTCCCTGGTCGCCGCCGGCCCGAATGTGATTAACTGGTGGGTTCTCTCGGGTGTGGTCGCTTCCTGGTTCATATCTCCTTTTTTAGCAGGTGGTATCGCTTACCTGATATTTACCCATATCCGAAAATATATTTTTTATAAAAAACACTACCTTCAGCAGGCCGGAATCTGGGCTCCCAGGTGGATAGCTCTGACTGCCCTGATCGTGGGTTATTCATTTCTTTACAAGACCCCGGTGGGCAGGGGACTGGAGATCACAAGGTCCGGTGCTGTCCTCGCCACTGGCGTTATTGCCTTTTTGGTCTGGTTGGCAGCCAGGCATTTTATAAATAAATTAACCCGGAAAATGGAACAGAATGTTGACGAAGTTGAGGGCATTTTTCGCAGGCTTCAGATTATGACCGCTTCATACGTTGCCCTTTCTCATGGCGCCAATGATGTGGCAAACGCCATCGGACCGGTGGCGGCCATCTATATTATCTCCAGACAGCAAGTCATGATAGAAACTGCAGAAATTCCCATTCACATGCTTGTTCTGGGAGGGGTAGGATTGACACTGGGAATTGCTTTGCTGGGACACAAGGTGATCGCAACTGTAGGCAACAAGATCACGACTCTTACCCATACCAGGGGGTTCGCGGTAAATTTCAGTACTGCCACCACTGTTCTTGTGGCTTCAAATCTCGGAATGCCTGTATCAACTACACACGCCTGCGTTGGTGGAGTCACCGGGGTGGGTCTGGCCAGGGGCTTCAGCGCAGTCAATTTTGGTGTGCTTTTTCGGATAATGGGATATTGGGTGTTAACGGTCCCCATTGCAGCCTTTACCTCGATTTTTATTTTTCAGATACTTAAATGGATTTTTATTTATTAGGCCGGTCTATTGACCAAAATAATATCTTTTACTATTCCTGTACTTTAAACAAATTTGTCGCCGGAAATTCAACCACCTGGTTAAGGGGTATTTGAGATGAAACTTAATTTTTTTGGGCTGCTAACCCAAAAATCGCCCATGGAAAGGCTTCTCGAGCATTACAATAAAATACAGGAATCAGTGGATATTATTAATGATTCTCTGGAGTGTTACCTTTTAGGCGGACAATGCGTTGAGTTCAAGACCATGCAGAATAATCTCAATGACCTTGAGTCCCAGGCGGATAAAATCATCAGGTATATCCGTAATCATTTGCCAAGAAGTCTGTTCATGCCTGTGGATAAGGTCCTATTCCTGAGTTATACCAGCGCACAGGATGACATCCTGGATTCAGCCCAGGAAGCTTTTGACTGGCTGTCAATGAGAACCATGGTGATACCCGAGGAGTTTCAGAAAGAACTTATTTATCTTGTTGATGATGTGGGAAGCATGGTTAATCTTCTTGGTCCTGCCCTTAAGGATACAGTATCCCTGGTCCATCTTGAAAACCTCGACCGGGAAGGAACCAAAGAACAATACCGGAAAATACGCGATAAAAGACACGAAATCGCCAAATTTAAAAGTGCGCTTACAGGTAGAATGTACAGGTCCGATTTTGAATTCAAGGATATATATCAGCTTATTCACTTTACAGAAAGAATGTACGCCATGTGTCACAGCTGCAGCAAATGTGCGGAAATTTTACGGTCAATGATCGCCCGTTAAGTGATTGGGTTTCAACATTTTACAGCTGTCCGGTATCGAATCTGCAAAACAAATAACCTTTCATAATTAATTGGGAGGTTGCAACTCTGGGGGGAATATGGACGTTACCAGCAACCAAACTGAAAAGGCTCTGATAATAACCGCCGATGGCAGGCTGGACACTACTACTGCGGCTGATTTTGAATCCAAATGTATGGAAATCATTTCATCAGGAGACAAAAATATTGTCATTGATTTGAAAGGGATTGAATACATAAGCAGCGCAGGACTTAGAAGCATTTTGTCCGTTGGCAAGAAAGTCAGGTCAGACGGGGGAAACCTTGTATTCTGCAATTTGAGGGGCATGGTTCGTGAAGTTTTTGAAATATCCGGCTTCTCATCTATTTTTACCATCCATGATACCAGAGAGCAGGCCCTTGAGGCCCTCTGATCCGGACCCGTTTTTCTGGATTGAACTTCCCGGAACCACCAACAACCTGGGAAAATTTCAAAAGTTTATTCTCGATCACGCCAAAGGGCATCAGATTCAGGTTGATATTACCGGTAAAGTAGAGCTTGTTCTTGAAGAAGTCCTGCTCAATATAATGAATCATGCCTATTCTGGGGGGCAACAGGGCACTATTAAGGCCGGATGCGTTTTTTCTGATGAAGGAAAGTTTATTGTCAGGATTATCGACCAGGGGAGTCCATTTGATCCATCTTCAATACCTGAACCGGATACCACATTGTCGGTGGAGGAACGGAACATCGGAGGTCTGGGAATTTTTCTGGTTCGTAAATTGTCGGACCATGTCCTCTACAAGCGGGTAGATGGGCAAAACATCCTTGATATTGGTTTCAAAATATAAATTCCTTGTATTCGTCCCATGAAAAAAAGCCCAAGCCTATTCTCCTTGCCATGTAGACTTATTTTTTTTGCTTTTTTTGTTTTCATTCTTTTTAATCAGCAGCTATGGGCGGCCGAATGGCGACTGGCCATCGCCCAGTCTGTAAAACATTCTGCTCTTGATGAAGTTGTCTCGGGAGTTAAGCACCATTTCCTGGAAGATGATTCAATTGCTCAATACATTATTGTTATTACCGATAATGAATCAGAGTCTGCAGGAGCAAATTCCGAGAGCATCAGAAAAATCACTGCTTTTGATCCTCACCTGATTATCACCATCGGGACCCAGGCCTCACAACTGTTATCCCGGCATATACCCTTAATACCTGTTGTTTTCTCGGCTGTCACAGACCCTGTGGGCGCGGGGCTGGTGGAAGACCCGCAGAAACCAGGCGGACTTATAACCGGCCTGACTGATATGAGTCCTGTAGAGGCACATCTGGATATAATCATCAGGATCCAGCCCGAGATAAGAAACCTGGGCATGGTGTTTTCTCAGTTTGAACAAAATGCGGTAATGATCAAAGAGCACCTGAATAAGGTTACAGAGAATTACGGAGTCAAGCTTTTTGCCGTCCCGGTAAGACGGGGTGAGCAGGTCACGGACAAGGCCCTCGAAATTTTGAATCATATTGACGCACTTTACATATCCACGGACAACCATGTTGTGTCCGGCATTTCAGATCTGGTCAAGCTCTGCGCATTTGCGCAAATACCCTTATACGCGGCTGATCCAAGCTCGGTTGCCAGCGGGGCAGTGGTTGCACTCAGTATTGATTATTTTCAGATGGGCCTTCAAACGGGAGCCATGAGCCGGCGCATCCTGGAAGGAGCTGATCCGGGTCTGATACCCGTGGAAAGACCCAAGGAAATGAGCATCGCCATAAATGTTAATGCAGCGGAAAGAATGAATGTTTTTTTGCCGATGGATATTATCCTTGCGGCTGACTTGATTTTTGATCATTTCCCATCAGAATATCCATGATCGTCACGGATAATCACAAACACGGCCTGCTTGAAGCACACGTCCATCTGGACAGGTTAAGCAAAAACGCAGCCATAGTCCGTGGCCGCGTGCCGGACAAGGTCCGCATCATGGGCGTGGTTAAATGTGACGCTTATGGACACGGAGCTGTCCGAATTTCCAGAACTCTTATCGAAGCCGGGGTGACCGAACTGGTGGTTTCCGGTATAGCCGAAGGCCTGATCCTCAGAGAAGCGGGGATTTCATGTCCCATACTGGTCCTCAGCGACCCTCTGTACCCCTCTTTACGGGATGTATTGAATAATGACCTGATCATCACCGTGGCTGACATCGAACTTGCAGCCAGACTCCTGAATTTCCCCGTCCTCGCAGGTGAAACCTTTCATGTCCATATAAAGATCGACACCGGGCTGGCCCGCTTCGGTCTAAGCCCGGATCAGACTCCTGAAGTAATCGCAAATCTTTCCGGGTCTGCACATATTCATGTGGATGGAATATACAGTCATCTTTCCTGCACTTTTAAGCATGATTCCAAAAGCAATTCCATAACCCGGCGACAAATTGCTGTTTTTAACTCCGTTCTGAGTCGTCTTGAAAACATGAACCTGCTTCCCCTGGCTGTTCACCTGGGAAGTTCCACAGGCTTACTGAGCTTTCCGGAAGAACTCTGTTCAGGTTATTTCAATGCCTTGCGCATCGGCACTTTATTCTATGGATTTACTGAACGAAAGAACGACTGGGATGAGGATCTGTTACCCATAGCGGAAATAGTTACCCATATCCTTCAGGTCAGAGATCTCCCTTCCGGCAGCTGCGCGGGATACCACTCCACGGATAAAATGATCTGTCCGGGACGGATCGGAGTTATTTGCGGGGGCTTCAATAACGGTCTGCGTGGATCATCATCTTTTCTGGTTCACGGCTCTAAGGCTCAAATGATCGGGGAGCCTGCGCTTGCTCAGAGTTTGATTGACATCAGTAAGATTTCAGAAGCAAAACAGGGCAGCGAGGTCATCCTGGCAGGACATAAACTCAATATGCGCGCCATGGCTCAGAGTCTTGGCCGGGGAACATGGGAAATGCTTTTGCCTCTATTGAAAAATTCCCGTAAAATTTACCATCAAGCTTAAGTTCCTTATGCGCAACATATATAAAATCACTATTTTTTCCATCATCATACTGCTCCTTTCCCAAGCCTTTATGATCGTATTGATCTCCAACTCATTCGAAAAAATACACTTGTCCTCGATGCTGACCAAATATGCAGTGCCCCAGAAGGATTTTAAACGTAAAGTTGAAACAGGTCTGCGCTATGGCAAGGAACTGGAACATCTGCTGGGAATTGAGGCCCTTATGGTTGAATATGCCGACCAGTATGACGATCTGAAGAATATCGAGATCTATTCTCCGGAGCACCGCCTTATTTACGGTCTGAATCCCCGGGCCCCTGAATTTGTCCCGTCCCCGGAACTCCCTGGTAAAACTGTTGATGTGCCGGATCCCATTCTGGATGTTGTAGAAACTGAAACCGCTTATCTCATCATACTTCCTCTGTTCGGACATCAGGAAAGCTGGCTGGAAAACACTGCATCTTCTGCCCCGGTGGGCAGTATTGTTTTTTCTTTTTATAAAGAGGAGCTCCGCTCCGGAGTTCATGCCTTCTGGAAGGAACGGGCAGTTCTTGGTGCATTAATTGCTGTTTTTGCTTCACTGCTGATGTTTGTTTTTCTTTTCAGGATAAGAAAAGAAGATATAGCCACTATGCGCAGGTATGTGTTCATCCGTATTCTCGGTGTAACAATCCTGGCCCAGTTAGCCTTTGCAGGTATCAACGCTCATCAGTTTCACGGGGACCATATCCTCGTGGTTAATGAAAAAGTAAATGCTCAACTGAATCTTTTACGTGCCGATATGGAGAGGATTCTATCCCGGGGAATCGGATTGGACCGCATCAGCCAGATGGATGAATTCCTTCTGCAGGTAATGGTGGTCAACCCTGAGGTGGCATCTCTGAGTATCCGTAACAATGCAGGTGAAATAAAGGCCAGGGCCTTAAAGGATGACCTGGACGAATTGTTGGAAGTACCGGATATGGATGGCAACGCGGGGTTGATTGTAAGTCTTCCTTTAAGGGGGAGCAATGAAGATATTATTGGCGAAATTCGGGCGAATCTGGACAGATCATCCATGCGGGCCATTATCTGGAAGCTGCTTCTGGATTCTCTAACTATAGCCCTGATTGCCTCTTTGTTCATAACCGAACAGATTTATTTTCTCATCAGTAGGCTTAGCAGGCGAAACTTAAAGCCCGTTGTTTACGAAGGTCCGCAGAATCCCCTGGATAAAGCGCGGGATTATGAACGGAAAGAACAGGTTTCCAATGGACCACAGGAGGCCCTGGATAAACTGATGCTGGCCAGATTCGCGGCCTTTATCTTTCTATTATCCTTTGCCCTGCCCATATCGTTTGTGCCTCTTCAGATGAGAGAGCTATACGAACCATTATGGGGTTTGCCCCGGAACATTGTCATTGGCCTGCCCATATCCCTGGAAATGTTTTGTGCTCTCGTGTCTTCTCTCATAGCCGGAACCCTGGCCGACAAAAAAGACTGGCGGGCTCCTTTTGTGGCCGGCGTAATGATAACGGCTATGGGCATGGTTATATCAGCCCTTTCAGTTACCGGAATTCAGTTTATTCTGGCCAGGGGGATCTGCGGATTGGGCTACGGCCTTTCGTGGATGGCTCTGCAAAGCTTTCTCTTTTCTCACTCCACTTCAAGCACAAGGGCTCAGGGCAGTTCTCATTTTGTGGCAGGTCTGTTTTCCGGTCATATATGCGGCACGGCCCTGGGAGCGATACTGGCAGAACGTTTGGGTTATTCTCCGGTCTTTGTAATCGGTTTTTTTATGGCTCTTGGCTCCCTTATTTTCTTTCTTGTGTTTATGCGTACCTTTTCCGCTGTCCGGGAATCTGGAGCTCCCGCTCCAACCATTCATCTCCGGGCCGTGGCCCGGTATTTGATGGATCGGAATGCCGCGGCCCTGATGTTTTTTTGCGTGATTCCCTTTTCCATCTGCCAGGTTGGACTGCTCTTCTTTGCCACTCCATTATACCTTAACGAAATAGGTGTAAGCCAGTCCGACATAGGCCGGGTGCTGATGATCTACGGCCTGTCCGTGGTTTATCTCGCCCCACAACTAAGCAAGATTGTGGATCGCAGGGAACATAAAAAGCCATTTATAGCGATCGGAGGCTTGTTGGGTGGTATCGGCCTGAGCCTCTTGTTTTTTTACCAGGGATTCCTGGCAATAGTCACGGCCATCTTCTTGCTTGGTCTTGCCAGCAGCATCGGAAGTTCCGCTCAGACCGCATACGCCCTGAAACTCAGGGCAACAAAAGAACTGGGTCAGGGTAAGGCCATGGCCATTCAGCGGGCAGCCGACAAACTGGGCCAAATGATGGGTCCCCTGGCCCTCGGAGCCCTCATGTCCGGTGTGAGTATCGCCCACGGTCTGGTATTTCTGGGATTTGTTTATATGATTGTTTCATTTTTGTTTTTATTTCTAGCCAGGGAAGGCATAGCCCCACCTGTGCCGTTGGCGGCGAAAGGCTTATGAACTTTCAGGAAGATATTCTCCCAAGCCTGGGCGTAGAAATGGAAATGCCCACGGCTCATGCCATGACCGGCCGGAGTCATCCGGTAGGTCCCTTTTTCCGGAATTTACTCAATCTATGGAAAACCCGGAATGTATCCGCCAGTCTGCTGCAATCTCAAGGACTCGATTACGGCATCACAAGTCCCAATGGCCTCCACTCCCTGGATAACGCCTATAATAATCTGGAGAGTTCTCTGGGGCCGGTTTCTCCGGGTCCTGATTCCCTTGATATTCTCAAGAACATCATAGCCCGAGAACTGTGCGATATTGACAGCGTCCTGGCATGCGAAGAGGCCATGGTCATAAATTTCAGCGAACATCCATGCGTATCGGTTGATGAAGATTTTTATTACAGGGTCCGGGCACCCAGATCCCTTTATGATTACCAGGTACTTCACCGGGGCTGGAATCATATGTCAGGCTTTGATGCCAAGGCGCACAACAGCCCCAGTACAAGCATTCCCTTTGATCAGAGCATTTCAGCCCTCAACTGTCTCCTGGCCCTTACGCCGGCATTCATAGCCCTTTATGCCAACAGCCCGTTTGAGGGCGGAAAGATCACCGGGTTCAAGGAAAATCGTCTTAATATCTGGGCCAGACAAATGGACTGTTCAAGGATGAGCGGCGACCATAAGCTTCACCGCCCACCAGGGCAACCTTTCCGCAATTTTGCCGGCTATTTGTCCTGGATGTTCGGTCCGGGCACCCAGATGTGGTTTGCAGACATTCAGACCCATGTAAAAAATCCTGATACGATGTACCTTGTCCAGGGAGATCCACCCCTTTTGGACTTTTTGCATGGCGGGAAACAATTTGCATATCCTTTTGGAGGTGGGCCCGGAAAAATCGTGTCTCCCAGCCTGGAAACACTGTTTTACCACCAGTTTACTCAATACACTGAATGCCGGCTGCGATACGGCTTGAAAGATAAGGGTCCTGATCCAGGCGAATTTCTAGATACAATGGATAACCGGCCTGACAAGCTGGAAGAATTGTTCGCTCAGCACATCAGTCATTGTTATCTGGAAGGCCGGGCTGCAGGAGCCAACTTTGCGGACAAAGAACTTATTCAGCTGGATCAAGGGGAGATACCAGCCTCTGTAACAGTTTCTCCGAGCGCTCTTCAGGCTGGACTACTTGCCAACCTGAGCAAAACCAAACAGCTGGTAGGGCGGTATGCTTGGAGAGATTTGATGGGGCTGAGAATGGAGGCCGCGAAAAAAGGACTTGCCGCGGAATTTGGGGGCATTAAGGTAAGAGACCTGTGTGCCCGGACGCTGGAAACGGCTGGACAAGGACTTAAAAGCGAACAGGCTTGGATGCTGGCCTATCCTCTCTGGGTACTGGAAACCGGAAAAACCGGTGCTGACCGGGCTCTGGAACGTTTTGGAAAAATACCCGGGCCTGCAGAGGAGCGGATATGGAATCTTATCCTGGAGCGAAGAATGGTTCCGCTCTTACCTTTCAATTCCGGCCAGTAAATCCGTCATCATTCCGGTACGTGACTTATGTCTTCAAATATATCATCAGCTGCGGCAAGAACATCAAAAGGCGGATTAAAGCCAAGCATTTCCGATGACTTGAGGTTGATGGCTATTTTCGGGGGAGCGACCCAGCGCTGCTCCAAACTGCGGGGCGTGGCCCCATTCAGGATCCTGGCAACGGTCTGGGCATGAAAAAGACCTACATAGGAAAATCCTGCGTGAGCAATGCTCAAAAGCGCTCCATGTCTGACAAATTCAGACCCGGGCATGGCAAAGGTGGCCACTTCATGCTTAAACAGCGGCTCAAGCAGTTTCGGCAGGTTCCCCAGATTCTCCCCCCTGTGCATAGTGATGTACAGGGCGTCCACTTGAGGAGCTAACTTCCTGTAGCATTCAAGTGCTTCAGACGAGGCCTGTTCAAGGGTCACGTCGTTGTTTCGTGCAAAACATGTCTTGAGTTCAAATCCTCTCTCACGGGATACATGTTCGGCATCCTCAACAGCGGCAAAGGTGCGACCTTCCGCACTGTCTTCAAAGACCAGTCCCATGCTCCTGAATCCGATGATGTCATGAAAAAGGCGCACCTGACGTAAGTAGCGGTCAGGTTCAACCTTGGCGTGCAGATGGTCAAATCCGGAATCCTCAGGGCTTTTAACAATGCCTGAGCCTACCGGATCGCTGGTGGAACCCACCACTGTCGGCGTTGAATGCATGTTATTGGCCAGGTCCAGTCCCGCCCAGGTACCCATTGCCAGGATAAGATCAACGTCGTTTTCACTGTTCAGACGATCAATAAGCTCCTTCCTGGTCTGATCACGCTTATCTGCCTGAAAACCTGAGGAATAATAAGCATCCCGGACAAACTCCAGATAGTCCGACCTTATGTTGTCGGCCAGCCATTCCCACATGGATTGATGATTCGGCTCATATTTATCCGGTAATTCCAGGGGCTCTATCCAGCCAAGCTCTATAAGTCCTTTTACAGTCGTTAATAATATTACCTGATAGTCAGGAAATTCGCCGCCTTCCAGGTAGCCGATTCTCGACTTCCGATCTACGCTTTGAGGAGGCTCCACAGAGTTGAGACCGGCCCAGGCCCCTGCACCTGTTCCCAATAAACAGGAAATAAGCAGACCCATGACCATTTTCTTTAAAATACGCATAACCACCTCAGCTAATTTTTATAATATTAAATTTTTTTAAAGTTTCATGACCTTGTCTTGAAGTTCCCATTATACTTAAGCATAAGCATGGTAATGTCGTCAGACTGGGGAGCTCCGTCTGCAAATATCGTAACACGTTCCCGTATATTTCTGATCAGTTCTTCAACATCCAATGCCTGGACATCAATCATATCACATAAAAGCCTTTCATCGGAAAACAGATCCTGGTTGTGATTCATGGCTTCGGTAACGCCGTCGGAATAGAGAAACAACCCTTGACCGGGCA
>SKKD01000161.1 GCA_007121655.1 Desulfonatronovibrio sp.
ACCTGTTTTCATCTCTGCTATCCGGCCTTCGTGCAGGGCTATCCCGCCCAAAAGCTGAACATCAAAATGACGCATTTCAAGTGATCTCCGGGAAGCTTCCCGGACCACCGCAAAAACAGGGGGTAAAAGATCGTCCATATCCGCCCCGGCGCTGACTTCCACCTTCCAGGCGGCGATTCTTTCCCTTAGTTCACTGTCACTCAGTGACTGAATTTCGCTTTCCAGGGAATTGATCCTCTCAACCAGGGGGTTGATTTTTTTCAGGTAGCGTTCGTTTTTACTTCCAAATAATTTTTTTACGATTCCAAACATTTTAATTCCTCTGTATCAATTATGAATCAAGAGCTCAGGGTCTTCGACTTGGAGAGGGCGACTTTGCGAGAGGGCGAGTGGGCGAGTGGGCGAGTGGGCGAGTGGGCGAGTGGGCGATTTGGCGACCCGGCGGCAAAGCCAGATGTTAATATTCTTTCCTTTCTTCCCTCTCCCCTTCTCTCCCTCGCCAAGTCTCCCCTTCGCTCCTCTACCCCCGCCGCAGGCGGTGAAGCTTTTCTGTCCCGGCGATCAGCCGGGCAGATAATCCCTCTTCTCTTATTCGTGTAGATTCGCCTGCCCAGTGTACCTTCTTCCAGTACACCGGGGTGGACAAAACTCTTCTTCTTCTCTTTTCTTTCTCTTTTCTGCCACAAGTCGTTCAACAGGATACCGGCTTTCGCCGGCATGACGAGAGGTGGTGATTCTTACAACTTCTCAACTTCTCAACTTCTCTCTTTCGCCCTGTTCTCTCCCTCGCCAAGTCTCCCCCTCGCCAAGTCTCCCCCTCGCTCCCTCGCTCCCTCGCTCCCTAGCTCCCTCGCTCATTTTCTCCAATCCCTCAATCCATCAATTTCTAAATTTCTTCTCCCTCTCCCTTACTCCTCCCAGGCTTCCAGCACGCTTATTCCGTTATTCAGGGGGTCGATCTTGCCGAGCCTGAGTCTGAAAGCCTGCCCAAGCCTGGTCTTTCCGCCGAATAAATCATGGCCTGCCCGGACCAGCATCAATTCACCCGGCAGGGAAAGGACAATAAAAGGTCCGCTGTTATCAACGACAATTCCCCGCCAGGTTGTGTTCTTGCAATTTTGTTTCAGGTAGACAAGCTTCCAGTATCTGGTGCGAAATCTCTGGACCTGGGAAACCTGGGAGATTCTGGAATTGAAGCCCGGAAGCAGCTCGTCCATTTTTTCCTTACTCAGGGGAAAACCCACTCCTTCAAGAAACCGGAGTATCTGAAGCTCATTTATCAGGTCGGTATATCTCCTGAGGGGAGATGTGACCGGAGCGTAACAAGGCACGCCAATGGAACGGTGAGGCTTAGGGGAGGTTTCAGTCAGAGTCGCACCCAGCGATCTGATTACCTGATAGATTTCCTCGGGTTTTGACCATACTCCACAATAATCCTTGGGCAAGGCAATATCCTGAGTCCTGTAGTACAGTGGAATCCCCCTGTCTCTGGCCCAGCAGGCCATGGCCGAATTGGCCATAATCATATATTCGGAAACAATAAGCTGAGCGCGGGGACAGGGCGGCTTATCCTCGGCAAATACCCTGATTTCATTATTGGTTCCGGTCAGTTTTATTTCCGGATCATCCTGTTCGATGACCACCGCTCCCTTTTCCAGCCTTTTTTCCCGCAGCAGTTCCGCCAGCCTGAAGGCGTCCCGCAGGTTCCCTGAAGGGTTGTCTTCCAGATGTTTTTCTACCAGCCCGTAAGAAAGATTCGCATCCACCATTACCCATTTTCCGCTGATATCAAATTGCCGGATTTCGCCCCTGTCATCAATGTTAAATTTCAGAACCAGGGCGGGTCTGGTTTTTTTTTCAATCAGACTGAACAGGTCTTCGGCCAGAACGTCCGGCAGCATATTGCTGGTGCCTTCAGGAAGGTAAAGACTGGTGGTTCTGTGCGCAACCGCCCTGTCCAGAGGCGATCCCGGTTCCCAGGCCATTGCCGGGCAGGCCAGGGCCAGGGTTAAAGAGAAAGATCCGTCATGGGCTTCAATCCTGAAGGCGTCGTCAATATCCCTGGTGGTTTCAGAGTCGATGCTGACCAGGCCTTCTAGCTCTGGTTCGCGGGCCTGAGAGTCAAAAGTTTCCTTTATCCGGCGGATTTCATCAATATGTCTGTCAGTCCATGAATTATCCCAGGTATAATCGGCCTGCTCCAGAAGAAAATTATGATGCGGTGAAAAAATACCCCAGTTTTTCCCAAGGATAAAAGCCAGGTTCTGGTCCTGGGGAAGTCCGGTGGTCACTTTGGACCATACATCCTGAGTTTCGGAATCATCAGGGTTTTTTATCCTTGAGATAATCAGTTTTTCCAGTTTATCAACTATCTCCGGATCCTCGATTTCCTGCAGGGAAGCATTCTTTGTCCCGGACTCCCAGAGGGACTTGAAGAAATCACGTCCAATGCTGACCAGCCTTTCTTTTTCTTTGGTAATTCTTTCCTGTTCCAGGCGGACCGCGACAACATCAGCGGGATAAACTTCAAAAAAAGGAGGACTGAACTTGAAATGGACCCGGTCCTGGAGCATGGTTCTGCCAAGGGCGGCAATCCGGTCTTGGTCGGGATCATTCCAGATCAGCCCCGCAAACCAGGAAGTACGGGCCTGGTCAATTTCTCCCTGAGACATTTCCCAGACTTCAATGATCTTTATTTTTTCCTGTTCCTCAACACGTTTGCGATTATGTTCCTTGAGAAGGGTGATAATCTCTTCCCTGGAAAGACTCTGGGAATAACCGGGGCCTTCCCAGGGAAGTATCCTTGACACGGCAAGCTTAACCTCACGCTGATTGATGTTCAGTGCCCTGACCCGCGAGCTTTGGGCTTCCATGATCCATGCCGGAGTGGGCTGATTGTTCTGCAGGTATTCTATGATCAGTCCCGGTCTGATCTCTTCCCTGACTTGTGTGTTTTTATTCACTGACTGCTTTGATTAATGTTTAAATGATCTCTGGCCGGTAAAAACCATGGCTACCTGAGGAACCGCTTCATTGACCGCTTCGATGACTTCCATGTCCCTGATGGAACCGCCGGGCTGGGCAATGGCTGAAACTCCCTGGGCTATAGCCTCATCCACCCCGTCCCTAAACGGAAAAAAACCGTCTGAAACCATGACCGAATCCTGCAGTCCACCCTTGGCCTCCATGGTCCGGATCAGAATTTCCTGGAGTTCAGCGCCGGCTACCCGGTCTTTGCGGGCCTTTTGTTTCAGCAGGTAAACGGATTCCCTGCTTTTTTCATAAACCAGCAAGTCGGCATACTTATTGTAAGCTTTCTGAATGGTCATATCAACACAGCCGACCCTGTCCTGCTGGCCCGTGCCTATGGATATCGTGCGGCCATCCTTCGCGAAAATCACGGAATTGGAAGTTACCCCTGCTTCCACTGCCCAGGCAAAGAGCAAGTCTTCCATCTCCCTGTCCGTTGGTTGTCTGGCCATGACTTCCCTGCCGTCTACGGAGGCCGCGGCGGGAAGGAAATCCTCGGGCTGCAATATCTTGCTGGCAAAGGAAAACTGAACAATCATTCCCCCGTCGTTAAGGGACTTGATGTCCAGAAACGGCTTTCCCTGAAGTTCTTCAAGTCTCCCAAGCCCGGGCATTTTTAATACGCGCAGATTCTTTCTGGCCTGAAGGATTTCAAGTGATCCGGGTTCAAAATCAGGAGCCGCAACCACCTCCAGATAGTTTTCAGCCAGAAAACCGGCACTTTCCTTGTCCAGAGGCCTGTTTAGTACCACAGCACCGCCAAAAGCGGCGATCCTGTCGGAATAAAAAGCGTTTTTTACTGCTTCAAAAACACCCTGATCAGACCAGGCAGCGCCACAGGGATTATTATGTTTGAGGATGACCGCGGCAGGCTTTTCAGTCAGATACTGAAGGATATTAAGTCCGTTATCCACGTCAGTCAGGTTGGTTTTGCCCGGATGCTTACCGGCCTGAATCATGTTTTCCTCTTTTATGGAAGATACCAGGCCGTATCCCCCGGTTCTGAAACTGATTCCGCCCAGTTCCAGCGCTCCTTCAACAGGTTCATACAGAGCAGCCGGCTGATCGGGATTTTCCCCGTACCTGAGACCTTTTTCCTGATCCTCAATCATCCAGGTTCTTTTTTTGAATCTTACGTTCTGATCTCCCAGCTGAATGGTCATTTCCCGAGGAAAGGGATCCTTCAAAATATCCTTATACATCTTTTTCAGGTCTTGCATATCTCCCAACTCTCCTTTAATTGTTTCTCGTCAGGTCAGTCTTTCACGGATAAAAATATTTTTCCGGTTCAACAGAAAAACCCATCCGGATCGGGTCTGAAATATAAATCAGCCGGTCTGCCGGGTACCGCGGGTCAAGCTTTATTTGTTCAACAGCCCGGTTAACACAAGCCCGAAAAAGGAGCAAATATTTTGCATCGTCCCGGGTTTAAGCTTTCATGAACGGGAAGCTTTCGTTTTTTCAAAAGCTAAGGAATAGAAAATATGGAAAAAATACTCAAAAAACTGGCCGGGCAGTTAAACAGCCTGGATGAAGCATCGCTTATAGGCCTCTGGGATAAATATTATGAAAAGGTTCAGAAATTCACACCCAGCCGTGAATGGGAAGAAGATATCATAATACTTTCGCTTATCCAGTCAATCAGGTGGAAAAATCAGCTTTTTAATCACTGCCTGAGCAGCCGGCTTCCGGATGCATCTGGTGAAGATCAGGAATCAGTCCGGCCAGTCATCCGGAATGATGTCAAGAAGTCCGCCAAGGTGCTCCACTTCAGGCCGAGAGAGTGAAATCATGCTGTGCAGAATATAATAGTAGTACCTGATGTTATCCACAAAATTAACCGCTTCAAATCCCCTGGCATATCCTCTGGGCAATGTTTCAAAGTATCTTGTAAAACTTAAAAGGGGGTAGACCTCTTTCAGCTCTGACCAGTAAAGGTTGTTTTTTTCCTGTCTCGAGGCCAGTTCCATGGCATCATAAAGATGGCCGAGGCCCTGATTGTACGCCGCCAGAGTAAAAAACCACTTGTCCCAGGAAGAGACGCCTTCTTCCTCTACTCTCCCTGCAAGAAAATCAAGGTACATGGCCCCGCCCATAATGCTTTGTTCGGGATCAAGCCTGTTTTGAATTCCAATGAAATCCGCGGTGTCCCGAGTAATCTGCAAAAGACCCCGGACTCCTGTCCTGCTTTCAGCCTGAGGTTCAAAATGGGATTCCTGGTAGATAAGCGCTATCAGGAGCAGGGGGTCAAGATTATAGCTCCTTGCGGCCTCTGTTACGGAATCGATGTACAAGGGGAGTTTATTCTCAATGGTGCTAATAAAATGGCGAAGCTGATAAGCATCCTTTTCAGGAGGAAAAAAACCAAAATATTTATCTCTCAGGGCCTCAAAACAGGAATCATCCGAAGCAGCTTCCCAGAATTCCGTGAATGATCTGTCCAGACCTTTGTGCATACTGCTCCATATCCAGGAATATTCGTATTCAGTATCAAAAACATATGTCTCATGTACGTTTGGAAAAAAACCATGCCATAGATTGAAGCTTAGTTCATCAATTAAGCCAAAGCGAAATTCACGGTTGGACAAATGATTAAAAAAATCTTTCCCCGCGTTGTGAACCACGTTAAGTTCAATGGAACACCCCAGGTCATCTTCGAGTCTGCTGATTTTGCGGGAAAAGAAAGACCCGTCAGGAACAGTCACCTGGACGGAACACAGATCCTCCATGCTCCTCAGGGGATACCTCCACTGGTTGTGCGTTATGAGAAGTCTGCCTGACAGGTATGCCGGCCCCCTGACGATCCTGTTCAATGATTCTTCCGTGCCTCCGGGTTCGGGGATGACCAGATCAGCCTGGCCGGACTGAATCAAGCTGACGGCGTCCTGAAAATTTTCCGCCCTGATCCAGACGGGGTTTAGTTGATGCCTTGAGCAAAATTTATTTACCAGTTCCAGTTCAAAGCCTGGTCCATAGGGTGAGAGACTGGTCCTGATGCGATCCGGATCCAGATAAACAACCCGCAAAGTATCTTTTGACCGGTAATTCTTTTGATAATACAGATATCCCGTCACAAGACAGAACTGAATGATGAGCAGTAAATAAAGCAAGGTCTTTTGCTTTCGTATATTCATTATGCCGGTTACTCCATTACCAGTTGCTGGCCATAAACAATTTTCAGCTCTTTCTCTTTATTGCGGCATTCCAATATGAATTGTATTTGAATTCAGGTTGCTGTTATAACAAGCGTAACTGTTAAACATATTGTTTTTGACTTTAAATGGCAAATTTTAATTTTTCATTAATTGACTTTGTACCGGACGTATTTTAGAAAAACAGGTTAATTGCAAAAATTCGGGTATTTTTGGAGGAATACATGGCCAATATGATTGTTTTCGGAACACAATGGGGTGATGAGGGAAAGGGCAAGATCGTGGATATTCTCACTGAAGACGCGGACATTATTGTCAGGTATCAGGGAGGCAACAATGCCGGACATACATTGGTTACGGAAGGTAAAAAGTTTATTCTGCACCTTATCCCCTCAGGCATACTTCATTCCAGCAAGACCTGCCTCATCGGAAACGGCGTCGTTCTTGACCCTGAAGTTTTCTGTGCTGAAATAGACAAGCTTAAGGATTCAGGAATTTCCATTTCCCCGGAAAGGCTGGCCATCAGCAAAAAAACACATATAATAATGTCTTATCACAAAGAAATCGATCAGGCCCGGGAAACCGCCAAGTCAGGCAAGGACAAGATCGGCACCACCGGCCGGGGAATAGGGCCGTGCTATGAAGATAAAATGGCCCGTATGGGAATCAGGGGCGGTGATTTGCAGGACCTGGACCTTGTCAGGGAAAAAATTAACAAGGCCCTGGTGGAAAAAAATGTACTTCTGGAAAAGCTTTATAATCAAAAGCCTCTTGACCCGGAGAATGTATTTGACCGTATCCGGCCATTCGCCAGTAGACTGGTCCCCTTTATGACTGATGTTTCCCGGAAGATTCAGGAAGCAGGGGAAAAAAATCAAACCGTTCTTTTTGAAGGAGCCCAGGGAGTGCAATTGGATATAGATCACGGGACATATCCCTATGTAACCTCATCCAATACCGTTACAGGAAACGCCTCGGCCGGATCGGGATACTACTATAACATGAAAAGGGTTATCGGTGTGGTCAAGGCTTACACAACCAGGGTCGGGCAGGGGCCTTTCCCCACGGAGCAGGACAATGAATCCGGAACCCATATGCAGAACATGGGTGCTGAATTCGGCTCGACAACCGGGCGCAAAAGAAGATGCGGGTGGCTTGATCTGGCAGTCCTGCGGGAATCGGCCAGGCTCTGCGGTCCCACGGAAATCGCCCTGACCAAGCTGGATGTATTGAGCGGTCTGGAAACAATAAAGGTCTGCACCGGATATATTTATCAGGAGCGCACAGTTGAGTATCCTCCCCAGGAAGAAAACGCCATGGCCGGTGTATCACCTGTTTATGAAAACTTTCCGGGATGGTCCGAGGATATATCCGGCGTCAAGACATGGGCGGATCTGCCTGAAAATGCCAGAAGATACGTCCGGCTCATCGAGGATTATCTGAAAATAAAGGTTTCCATCATATCTGTCGGGCCGGACCGCGACCAAACCATCAGGATGGGCTGATTAATAATTTTCAACCGAATTATGACCAATGCCGCAACGGGCCTTAATATGCAAGACCATGAAAGTTTTATGTGGAACAAACAGGTTTTAAAATCTCAATCCAGAATTGCCTCCTTCATGGACAAACTCAAGATCAGTCCGCCCAATTGCCTTCTTTTGGAAGGGGGTTCTCCAGGGGAGCGCAAAGCTCTTTCCCTGTACTGGGCCATGAGCCTTAATTGCCGGAGCGCCCGCGGGCCCTGCCATGAATGCGGACCATGCGTTCAGATCAGAGATGAGGCATTCCGGGATCTGCATTTGCTCGGTCCTGGTGACAAAGTCAAAATCGGACAGATAAGAGAGCTGAGGACAATATACTCTCAGAAGCCGCATTTTTCCTGGAGGATAGTGGTAATAGCCGATGCCCAGGCCCTGAGGGCGGAACCCGCCAACGCCTTGCTCAAATCTCTTGAAGAGCCGGGTCCCGGCAATAGTTTTGTGCTGCTTTCCCCTCAGCGCGAAAGCCTTTTTTCAACACTTGTCTCCAGAAGCTGTATCCTGACTTTGAGCAGGCAGTCGGACATCTCTTTTGATGAAGAACTGGAAACAGTTTTCAGCGAACTCGCTCAATTTGCCCGTACCGGCACGGGCTGGCTGGACAGGACGTCGGGTAAAAACAAGCCGGATGCCGACCAGGCCAGGCAGATAGTTTCCAGATGCAAACAGGAGCTTATCTTATCAATGCTGCAAAAGAACAGCAGCAATCTGTTTCACCGGCTTTCTCCGGCAGCGGGATACCAGGTCCAGAGCATTTTAAAACAGGCTGAACACTGTCTCGGCCTTAATAACATCAGGGTGGACTTGGTCATGGAATGGCTGGCGGTCGGCCTTTGGAAAAACATGAACCAGAGAGACGAATATGTTTACTGAACAAGACATCTATCTTTTTAAAGAGGGCAGGCATTTCAGGCTTTACCAGCATCTGGGCGCCCATGTGATTACTCATGGAGGGGTCAGAGGCACTTATTTCGGCGTTTGGGCCCCCAATGCCGCATCGGTCTCGGTCATAGGCGATTTCAATTACTGGAGTCCCGGCTCTCACTTGCTGAACGCCAGAAGCGACGGGTCGGGAATATGGGAAGGTTTTGTGTCTCAGGCCATGCCCGGTCACAATTATAAGTTTCATGTAGAATCCAGGTTCAACAATTATAAAGTGGACAAGGGCGATCCTTTCGCATTTTTTTGGGAAATTTCACCCAAAACCGCATCCACGATCTGGAAGATGGATTACGACTGGAAAGACAGACAGTGGATGGAGAAAAGAAGGGAGAAAAACGCCCTGGACCAGCCCATGGCCATTTATGAGATGCATCTCGGATCCTGGCAGCGTGATCCCGCAGATCCTGCCCGTTTTTTAAGCTACAACGAACTGGCGAAAGCACTTCCGGGATATCTTACGAAGATGGGCTACACCCATGTGGAATTCATGCCGGTGGGGGAACACCCGTTTTACGGTTCCTGGGGCTATCAATGTCTTGGTTTCTTCGCCCCGTCCAGCAGATACGGAACTCCCCAGGAGTTCATGAATTTAATTGATGTTTTGCATCAGCACGACATCGGAGTCATTCTAGACTGGGTCCCTTCTCATTTCCCCACGGATGAATATGGACCGGGATATTTTGACGGGACTCATCTTTACGAACATATGGACCCGCGCAAGGGATTCCATCCGGACTGGAAGAGCTTTATTTTTAATTACGGCCGAAACGAGGTGGTTAATTTTCTGGTAAGCAGCGCGCTTTTCTGGCTGGATAAGTACCATATTGACGGACTGCGGCTGGATGCGGTGGCCTCCATGCTTTACCTCGATTACTCCAGGGAAAATGGAGAATGGATCCCCAATGAATACGGGGGAAATGAAAATCTGGAGGCCATCAAATTTCTAAAGGCCTTAAACTCCACTGTATACGAAAATTTTCCCGATGTGCAGACATTTGCCGAAGAATCCACATCCTGGCCCATGGTATCAAAGCCCACATATGTCGGCGGACTTGGTTTCGGCTATAAGTGGAATATGGGCTGGATGCACGACACCTTGAGTTACATGTCCAAGGACCCGGTTTTCCGTAAATTTCACCATAACCAGATGACCTTCAGCATCTGGTACGCCTATTCGGAAAATTTTGTTCTTCCCCTGTCCCATGATGAGGTGGTTCACGGCAAGGGTTCGCTGATTAATAAAATGCCTGGTGATTACTGGCAAAAATTTGCGAATCTAAGGCTGTTGATGGGATACATGTATGCACATCCCGGCAAGAAAATGACCTTTATGGGTTCGGAGATCGGTCAATGGTCCGAATGGAACCATGATTCCAGTCTTGACTGGCATCTTCTTGAATTTGATTCTCACAGGAAGCTCAGTGTCTGGATGGCCAGGTTGAATGACTTTTACCGCAATCATTCCCAGCTCTTTGAACTGGATTTTTCCCGGGATGGATTTTCCTGGATAGACCCCAGTAATGCCGACGACAGTATTTTGTCCTTTCTGCGCTTCGACAAGCACAAAAACCCAATGCTGATGGTGGCCAATTTCACCCCAGTACCCAGGACAGATTATCATATCGGGGTTCCGAAAACAGGACCATGGATAGAGGTATTAAACAGCGACCACAGTGATTTTGGAGGATCAAACACGCTCAATTCTGAAAAAGTATTTTCTTCAAACCAGCCGGCTCACGGCTATGACCATTCTTTAGCCCTGAATATCCCACCTCTGGGGATAATATTTCTGGAGAGTGTTTAAATGAGCAGGGGCAACGGCATTCTAATGCATATCTCTTCCCTGCCTTCAAGGTTCGGCGTGGGCGATTTTGGAAAAGAGGCTTACTCTTTTGTGGATTTTCTGGTCAGGACAGGTCAGAAAGTCTGGCAAATCCTCCCCCTAAATCCCACAACTCCCGGAACAGGCAATTCACCCTATTCCAGTTTCAGCGCCTTTGCAGGCAATCCTCTGTTCATAGACCCCATATCCCTGGTTGAATCCGGTGTGCTTCAGCCTGAGGATCTGGGAAATATTCCGGATTTTCCCAGCGGCAGAACAGAGTATGAACGGGTTTGGGAATATAAAAAGATGCTTTTAAACCGGGCATTTTTTAGAAACATGGATAATATTGAATCAGATCCCGGCTTCATCCTCTTTTGTGAACAGCATTCTTTCTGGATCGAAGATTTCGCGGTGTTCAGCTCCCTTAAAACCAGATTCCTGGGGGCGCCGTGGTATGAATGGCCCACGGAGGCCCGGTTTAAAAATAAGGACCAGTTAAAATACATTAATAATAACCTGGAAGAAATGGTCCTTAAGGAAAAATACTGGCAGTATCTGTTTTTTTCCCAATGGGGAAAATTAAAGACCTACGCCAACAATCAAAATATTATAATATTCGGCGATCTGCCAATATATATCAGTCTGGACAGTTGTGATTTATGGTCTCATCCGGATCTTTTTCTCCTGGATGAGAACAAGATGCCAACTCATGTGGCCGGTGCTCCTCCTGATTATTTCAGTGAAACAGGTCAGCTCTGGGGCAATCCTATTTATGACTGGCAGGCATGCGAAGACCAGGATTTTATTTGGTGGAGAGAACGGGTAAAACAAAACCTGAAGATGTTTGATCTGCTCAGATTTGATCATTTTCGGGGATTTGCCGGCTACTGGCAGGTCCTTGCCAGTGAGAAAACCGCGGAAAACGGCGAGTGGAAAACAGGCCCCGGAGAAAAGC
Source organism: Desulfonatronovibrio sp. (assembly GCA_007121655.1). Taxonomy (GTDB): domain Bacteria; phylum Desulfobacterota; class Desulfovibrionia; order Desulfovibrionales; family Desulfonatronovibrionaceae; genus Desulfonatronovibrio. The sequence goes on from SKKD01000161.1 coordinate 11,446, forward strand.
TTCTGTCCAGAATTACCGAGATTTTTTCCCCGGCCCAGTTTGTGGCTGAAGACCTTGGCCATATCACTCCCGATGTTTTGCAGCTTCGCGACAGATTTGGTCTGCCCGGCATGAAGGTGCTTCAGTTTGCCTTTGGCCCGGATATGCCCACTAATCCTTATATTCCGCATAATCATATCTACAACTGTATTGTTTATACCGGAACTCATGACAACAACACAATTCTTGGCTGGTTTGAGAATGAACTGGACATGAAAGCCGTTGCCAGACTGCGGGAATATCTGGGAAAGGATGTTGACAGGAAAAATGTTTCCCGTGAAATGATTCGTTCCGCCATGTCTTCTACTGCCAGATTCAGTGTGATTCCCATACAGGATTTTTTAAATCTGGACCAGAAATCAAGAATGAATACTCCTTCCACTTCCAGGGGCAACTGGGAATGGCGACTGTTGCCTGAACTGCTAAATAAGGATATGGAGAATTTTATTGCCCATTTTACCGCTATCTATGGAAGAACAAATCATAAAAAAGGAGATACCGGGTGAACGTATTCAGAGTGCTGTTTTTGACCATTATTTTCGCCCTGAGCATGCTTTTTCTGGTCCAGAACACTCAGGTTCTAGACACGAGGGTCAACTTGATTCTGGATCTGTGGTGGGTCAGGTTCAGCTCACCGGAAATCGCATTTTACCTGATAGTTTTTGTCTCCTTAATATTCGGAGTTATTTTTGGAGCCGTGACTTTCTTTCCCGGCAACAAAGAGTTGCGCGAAAACCTTCGCCTGCTTAAAATAAGAATTAAAAGTTTGACTCAGGAGATCATTGATATGCAAAAAAAAGAAGATGTCCAGGATGAAAAACAAGAAGAAAAGAAAGAACCCGAACCAGTTGAAGAGGCCAGACCCGGATATTCACCCATGGAAGAAGATGTGACAATCAAAACCGGAGATAAGGACATGGTAATAAGAACCGGGGGCGCAGCCGGCAAAACAGCCCTGGTGGGCGTTTTTGCCGTGTTCATCCTTCTGGTGGCCTTCTATTTTTATGTGGACCAGAAAATTTCTGAATATCAAAGGCATATGGATCTGGTTACTGAAGAAAGCGCTTCCGTGGCTGTAAGCACGCAGAGGATGCAGCAGGATATCTCAAGTCTTTCCAGATCTCTCCAGGAACATGAAGAGGAAATATCCGCCCTGCAGAATCTTCCCCAGGAGACAATGGATTTTCTGACAATGATGCTTATCAATGAATACCAGGTTAAAGTCGACCAGTTGATTGAAAGGGCCGAGACTGAAGAAGACAGGGAAATGCTCGGAGAGTTGCTGGAATCTTTGGAAAAAACCCTTGAGTATTACAGAGACAAGGTTGATTAGCAGATAAGCGTAAGGGGCGATCTCGCCCTTACCCCCCGCACAAATCTTTAAGCCACACCGGAACACGGACCGGACGGCCCTTTTCATTTACGCAGGCATGACCGGTCCGGCCCACGGCCAGAACCATGATTCTGTCCTCATTTATAATTTCATAATCAAAAATAAAAGAAGCCCTG
>SKKD01000134.1 GCA_007121655.1 Desulfonatronovibrio sp.
GGTGGCTATGAATAACATGCTCCCCCCGGGGCGGAGTCTTCGAGGAGCCTGCCCGTCACCTATCTCATGACGGATTTGTGAGATGCTCGAAAACTCGCTTAAAGCTTATTGTTTTCAGGACAGCAACAACTGTCTTGAAGATAGGTGCCGGGGGCGAGAGAACATCTTACGCCTAAGCCGGAACCGGCAAAATTCATGAGTTTAAGCCTTTTCCCGGATGTGTACGCTTAAACAGGAAGAGCCTTTTTGGAGGTGTAATAAAATGGCCGGCTTACCGGAAACATCATTTTCAGCCCAGGGGCCTCTGGTGACAAGGGTCGGACTGGGCGGCGAAGGAGTGCTCAGGACTTACGGAAAAGATGCACAGGCCCGGGAGGTCATTAATGAAGCCATGGCCCAGGGCATCACCTATTTCGACACTGCCCCGGCTTATGCCGGAAGCCAGGCTTATCTTGGATCAGTGTGGGCTGAGCATCCCGATGTTGAAGAGAAAATTTTCCATACCAGCAAGTCCGCACAACGCAGCTTTGACGGAGCTCTTAGAGATCTTGAGGAGATACTGCATACCCTGAACAGAAAAAAGCTGGATCTGTGGCAGATACATGATGTCAGGACAATGGACGATATACGCAAAATCGAAAGCTCGAACGGTGCTCTCAAGGCATTTGTTCAGGCCAGAGATCAGGGGCTGGTGAAGCATATCGGGGTAACCGGACACCACGACCCTGAAGTTCTGAAAATCTGCGTGCAAAAATGGCCTTTGGACGCCGTTCTCCTGCCTGCCAATCCCCCTGAAGTGCTTTTGGGAGGCTTTCTTGATCTGGCAGCCGGTGAAGCAAAGGAAAAAGGAATGGCCGTTATCGGAATGAAGTGCATGGGAGGAGGACATTATGTACAGCCTCAAACCGGAGCCACCGCGGATAAGCTGTTGAATTACGCCCTGCACTGCGGAGTGGACCTGATAATCGTGGGCTGTTCCTCTCCCCAAGAGGTAAGAGATCTGGCAAAAGCAGCCACGGCGCCTCCTATGAGCGAAAGCGAACGTGCCGATCTGGAAGAACTGTTTGCCCCGGGCCTGAGAAGACTTGCTTATTACCGTGGCACTGTATGAACAATAAGGAAAGCAGATGTTTAAATTTGATAATTCTTATTCCCGGCTGCCGGACAAATTTTACGCCAGGGTTAATCCGGCCAGGGTACCCGAGCCGGAACTTATAAAGTGGAATGCCGGGCTGGCCGAAGAACTGAGAGCTGAGGTAAAAGATTTTTCAGACAATGATCTGGCGCGGATCTTTTCCGGGCAAAAGCTTTTGCCCGGATCAGAGCCGATCGCGCTTGTTTACGCGGGTCATCAGTTCGGACACTTTGTGCCCAGGCTGGGAGACGGCCGGGCACTGCTTCTGGGAGAGGTCATGGATCCTGCCGGAGGCCGCCGGGATATTCAGCTGAAGGGCTCAGGCAAAACCCCCTTTTCGCGCGGCGGCGACGGAAAAGCTCCCCTTGGCCCGGTTCTGCGGGAATACCTGGTCAGCGAGGGGCTTCATCATCTTGGTCTGCCGACCACCAGGTCCCTGGCAGCTGTCAAGACCGGAGAGCAGGTTTACAGGGATAAGCCTTTTCCGGGAGCGATCCTGACCAGGGTGGCGTCAAGTCATATTCGCGTGGGTACATTTGAATACTTTGCCGCACAAAGTGATCTGGAAAACCTGAAAAATTTAACTCAGTACTCCATCCGGAGGCATTATCCGGACATACCCGATGATTCCCAGGCATATCCGCGGTTTTTCCGCAAGGTGGGTCAGGCTCAGGTAGAACTTGTCACCAGCTGGATGGCTCTTGGATTTATTCACGGAGTGATGAACACGGACAATATGTCCATAGCCGGTGAAACCATCGATTTCGGCCCCTGCGCTTTCATGGATCAATTTCGCTCTGATCAGGTTTTCAGTTCCATCGATCAATTCGGACGCTACTCTTACTCCAACCAGGCCCGGATAACTATGTGGAACCTCTCCAGGCTGGGCAACTGTCTGGTGCAACTTTTTGATGAGACCGAGGAAAATACCGTAAATACATTTAATAAGGAGATGGAATATTTCGCAGGTCTTTTCGAACAGAAGCTAGCGTCAAAAATGAGAAAAAAACTGGGTATTTACAGTGAAGAGCAGCCTGAAGACAAGGAGCTTGCCCAAAAATGGCTCAGGTATCTGGAGTCCGGGAATCTTGATTTTACCTTAAGTTTTCGAAATCTCGCGGCACTGGTTGAAAACGATGCTTCTTCCGGTTTTTTCAATAAAAATGAATATTTTTTTGATTTCTTTCAGCAATGGAGGGAAAGAGTTCAGAATCAGGAAGATTCTCCAGGTGAAATCGTGGAACGGATGAACAGGGTCAATCCGGTTTTTATCCCGAGAAATCACAAGATCGAGCAGGTGATTGAAGCAGGTCTGAAAGATGACTTTTCCCTTTTTCACGAAATGAACGAGGTCCTGAAAGAGCCTTATAAAGAACAGGAACAGTTCAGTGCCTATAGGTCAGCCCCCACTCCGGAACAGGTCATCCAGGCCACTTTTTGCGGTACTTAGAATTTACCGTCCTGAGGCCATCAGTTAAACCTCACCGGGATTTTTCATATATATGCTTTAAATATGGCTCTTCGGGTTTAAGAGTAAGTAGCCGGTAAAAAGCTTAAAAACATGCTAACTGCCTGCTTGGGTCAAGGCATAAGATATTTTTGTCTGTTATTTATATACACCGGCTCGAAAGTACGCTCCAGCCGGATGAACTATAAATAAAGACATTTTGCCCTTGCAGATTGCTTCAGTCGCTTCGCTCCCTCGCAATGACAGGAGGGGCGATGCTCTCTTCTTCCTCTCTTCAATTCCTGAATTCCTGAATCCCTCAATCCCTGAATCCCTACTTCTTCAGTCCTCGCCCCATCGCAAAGTCTCCCTATCGCCCTCTTCCTCTCCCCAATCCCTCAATCCCTCAATTCCTGACTTCTGACTGTCATTGCGAGCGAGTCTTCGAGCGCGGCAATCTATGTGAACAACCGGGATCTCAACTCTAAGTATGTAAACTGATGCCCAAATCAACAGCCAGATCATTCCACTCTCTGTTTATCGACTCAACCAGTTCAATTTTTTTCTTTCTTGATCCTGCCTTGATCTGCTTTTCTCTGGTAATGGCGGTTGCAGCACTGGAAAAATGCTCATAATAAACCAGTTTGTGTGTGGAATATTTCCTGGTAAACTTACTGCCTGTTCCCTGTCTGTGTTGTCCCAGGCGAAGAACAAGATCGCGGGTTACCCCGGTATAAAGGACTGTATTGTTCTTGTTTGTGAGAATATAGATGTAGTAGTTATAAACAGCCATCACAGGCAGGTACCAGAAAAGAAATACCCGGTAAAGCGCTACAGATTGCTTCGGTCGCTGCGCTCCCTCGCAATGACAGGTGAGGCAATGCTCCCTGCTCCCTGCTTCCTTCTTCCTCTCTTCCTTTCTTCAATTCCTCAATTCCTCAATTCCTCAATTCCTGAATTCTGACTGTCATTGCGAGCGAGTCTTCTTGCCCTGCCTGCCCAGTTGAATCTCTTCCATTCAACCGGGGTTGAATACA
>SKKD01000042.1 GCA_007121655.1 Desulfonatronovibrio sp.
AATTGAAGTCGTCCTTGATGAAGACCATTACCAGGGAGATTATCTGACAGAGATAGCAGGGATTATTCACAACGATTTCGGTAACAAACTTCTTGAAATGAATGAAAGGGATGCTGTCGATATTTGCCGGAAAAAAACGGTTGACCTGATTCTTAACGGCATAAGGAAGGATTTGTCAGACTTTAAGGCCGAACACCAGGTCTGGTTTTCCGAAAACAGCCTGATTGAGGATAACGTGGTGAACGAGACTCTGGACAGTCTCACGGAAAAAGGGCTTGCGTATGAACTTGATGGCGCCCTGTGGTTTAAAAGCACGGCCCTGGGTGACGACAAGGACAGGGTCCTGAGAAAATCCGACGGAACTCTTACCTATTTTGCTTCTGATATTGCCTATCATAAAAATAAATTCGACCGGGGTTTTGATCTGGTAGTGGATATATGGGGCGCCGACCATCACGGCTACGTGCCCAGGATGAAAGCGGCTGTGCAGGCTCTGGGCAAATCTTCCCAGAGTCTTCAGGTTATTCTTGTTCAGCTGGTCAACCTGCTCAGATAAGGAAAGCAGGTGGCCATGTCTACCAGGGCCGGAGAATTTATCACCCTGAAAGACGTCATCCGGGAGGTTGGAACCGATGCATGCAGGTTTATCTTCTTAAGCCGCAAAAGCGACAGTCATCTGGATTTTGATCTGGAAGTGGTCAAAAGAAAAACCATGGACAATCCGGTTTATTATGTTCAATATGCCCATGCCAGAATTTGCTCGCTTTTTTCAAAGGCGGCAGAAAAGGGAATTTATGCTGAAGATTCACTGTATGCCCCTGAATTGCTGAATACCCCGCTTGACATTGAAATTCTGAAAAAAATGACTGATTTTCCGGATATTATCACTTCCTCCGCCAGAAACCTGAGTCCTCATCATCTTAGTTATTATCTCCTGGAACTTGCCGGTAACCTGCACAGATACTATACTGTTCATCCGGTCCTGACAGCGGAAAGCAGGGAACTTATCCAGGCGAGGATGCTCCTGTTCAGGTGCGTGGCCAGGATCCTTAATAATGGCCTTACTTTACTCGGAGTAACGGCTCCGGAAAAAATGTGATTTTTATGGCAGGAAACAAGAAAAAAACTACAAGGAAGCCCAAAGGCAAGTTCAAAATAGAGCTGAATTTTGGCAAAGCTTTGACTTTCGGTGCCTTTGTGATTCTGGCCATGGTATGGTCGTTTATCCTGGGAGTATTTGTGGGTCGGGGCTACAATCCTGAAGACGTAATTCCGGACATTGCCAGAGTCATGCCTGATGCCAGGCAGGAAATACCAGCCTCCAGAATACTCAGGCCTGAAGATCTCGATTTTTTTGACCGGCTTAGATCAGCTTCACCTTCAGAACAGAAAATTTCTGCGCCTGCCAGGGAGCAAACAGCAAAATTAACCGGTCCGGATCCTGTTATCAAGGTTCAGCCTGATCCGCCTGCTGATCCTGTTATCAAGGCGCAGCCTGATCCGCCTGCCGCTCCTGTTCCGATACCTGATACTGAAACCTTTATATATTCTTATCAAGTCGGCAGCTTTCAAACACTGAACAGGGCAGCTGCTTTGCAGAAACAGCTTGCGGCTGACGGTATATCAGCAAGCATCGCGGATGCCTTTATTGAAAATGAGCCCTGGTACAGAGTAATTGTAGAGTTTGAAAGCTCAGCCCCGGACAAAGTTATAAAAAAACTTGAAACCCATGGAATAACCCAACCGGTTTTTCGCGGTAAAAGACCTTCCTAAAGGCTTTTATGGTTAACACAGGCCCACAAAAATATTGACTTGCGGCTCTTTTTGGGCTTTAAATTTTTTGCTTTGCTTAATGAAGAAAAATCAATTCTGAAAAAAGATAAAAATATCTGTATTGGAGGATATATTGAATGTTTACAAAGACTTTTGTTCCAACACGCGCATTTTTTACCCGTGGCATTGGGCGTCACAAAAACAAGCTTCAATCATTTGAGCTGGCCCTTAGAGACGCCGGCATTGAAAAGCAGAATCTGGTATATGTATCCAGTATCTTTCCTCCCAATTGTGTACTGCTGACTGTAGATGATGGGGTCAGGGAACTGCTCCCCGGCCAGATAACCTTTTGCGTCATGGCCAGAAACGCCACAAATGAAAAGGGGCGCCTTGTCGGATCTGCTGTGGGAATGGCTTTTCCCGCCGCCAAAAGTCAGTACGGATACATATCCGAACATACCGCCTTTGGAGCGGATGAGAATGAAATCGGCGACTTCGCTGAAGATCTGGCTTCCACCATGCTGGCCACAACCCTCGGAATAGATTTTGATCCTGAAAAGGATTACGACCAGCGCAGGCAGATATATATGATGAGCGGCCAGATTGTTGATTCAACTTCAGCTCCCTGCGTCACCACCGGAATGGCCGGGTTGTGGACAACAACCATTTCAGCTGCTGTTTTTTTGCCCTGATTTTACATACGCCCGATTTTTTATTGAATTGAACTGTTAACCTTTTATCCTTTTAATAATTATGTACAACAATTTTTTAGACCTGGAGAAAAAACGGGCGGACCTGAATCCGGTTCACGTCTGGCCTGTGCCCTATCAGGGAACAGTAAGCTTTGGGGATGGAACCAAGGATGGACCCGAAGCCATCCTCAAAGCCAGCTATCAGATAGAAACTTATGATGCCGAGCTTAAGGCTGACATTTCAGATCTTTGTACTTTTATAACTTTGCCCTTTCAAAGGCCGAACGTTTCCGGTCCCGGACATCTTTATGAAGAGATGCAGGAATTTTTAAAAAATTTTGATCCTGCCCGGGATTTTTTTCTGACCCTTGGGGGCGAACATTCCATTTCATTTCCCCTTGTTGATTTTTATGCCAAACAATATCCTGATCTGGCAGTAATCCAGATTGACGCCCATCCGGATCTGAGACAGAATTTTGAGGGAAGTACTTATTCCCATGCCTGCGTCATGGCCAGGATTAACGATATCGGTCTTAAAACCATTCCCATAGGCATAAGAAGCTGCAGCAGGAAGGAGTCAGAATTTATAAAAGATAATCCTGACAACATCATGCCGTTTTATTCCTGGGATTTACCCTCACCTTTGGAAACAGCCGGCAGGATTAAGGATTTTATAGGCAACCGGCCGATATACATTTCCTTTGACGCGGACGGACTTGATCCTTCAATCATGCCCGGAACCGGTACTCCCGAACCCGGGGGACTGGATTATTCCTGGGTTAAAGACTTTTGGAAAGCTTTGTGGCCCGGACCAAAGCTTGTGGGCATGGACTTTTGCGAACTTGCTCCCCAACCCGGAAGCCAGGTTTCAGAATCAACAGCTGTTAAATGCATTCTTAAGATTCTGACAACATACTTTTCACGACGCAAATTATGAAAAAGAAAAAACACATCAGATCCATTGATTCTCTGCATGATCCCGCAGACCTGGGTTTAAAGCCTCTTGAATCCCTGGACCCTGACCGGATCAGCGATTTTGACGAACTGCTGACTGCCATGTCCAGAACTTCTTTTAACGGGCGAAGCCTGGGTGAGGCACTGGACGTGATGGAGGATATGGTTACTGATGATGATTGCCT
>SKKD01000010.1 GCA_007121655.1 Desulfonatronovibrio sp.
AACACCCTGAAGGCTCTGGTTGCCTCGGCACCCATGGAAAGAGTTCTGTATCCGTCCCATCTTCCCCGGGACCTGCACGTCATGTTTCTTAAGTCCTACAAATCAGCTTCAGCCCAGGATTCTCAAGTCGTGACCGAAACTGTCGCCAAATCTTATGTTTCCGCGGAACTTTTTGCCAAGGACTGGAAAACCTACAGCACCCTTACCAGGGAAACCTATGAAAAACGTTATCTGCAAAACCTGATGAAAGTCTGCTCCAACGACATCAATAAGGCTATCAGCCACTCCGGCCTCAGTAAAGCAAGGCTTTACAGTCTTCTCAAGAAATATAACATTCCCCGTCCGACTAAGGCCTGATCTTCATTCAGGGCCGCTCTACAAAAATCGGACAAGCTTTTCTTTTTTCTTAAGAAGTAATTCTTAAAAAACAAGAATCTTTCCTCCCGTCTCTTCTATTAATAATTAAAAAATCAGTTATTCCGAAAGTTTATCGGAAAAGTGCCGACTGCATTGGTTTAAGAGAAAATGTCAGTAAATCTGGTAGTTTGCCTGTCATTGCAAGCTGGCATTGTTATTGAAGGTTGCTATGCCTTCCCGGTCGATTTGATCTTTGGTTTGTAAGTGCCGGCTGTGTAAATTGCCGAAGTTTCAACATGGAATCAGACAGCCTGCGGATAATCAAGGCAGCAGGGCAAGGATCTGTGTCTTTACAAAACTTACATAAAAACTGATCGCGACTTTCAATTTTTATTTTAGCAAATGCAGAATCAGAATAGCTCATGATACCAAAACAGAGGAGAATAAAATGCAAGAATTCAGAATCAAGAGAACGAATCAGGAAGATCTTATTTTTACCGGAGAGCTGCTTGCCTCGGTAGATGACCATGGCCGTGCAGGGGATAGCGTGGTCGGACTTCAGCTGTCTCTTTATCATACCAGACTAAAGGTGTATATCCTGGCCATCACCGTCCACGATTACCGGTCATCAAGGCCGAAAATTCTCTACGGAGCCGTATCTTTTCCCACCATAGAAAACATTCATGACTTTCTTCTCAGCAAGGAAGGTCGTGGAATTTCAGACCTTGTCCACCTGCTTCTGGAAAAAGTCGCAGAAACAGAAAAAACCACTTTGGAAGGCGGACAAAAAATTATTCCTGACCTGAATGGAAGGGCTGACAGATATGTGCGTCAGCCCCGGCAATTATAATCAGGTCAATCGAGCAATCATCAATCTTTTATACATATGCCGGGCTTTAAGGGTAAGGAGTTTTATATGTACAGAATCCTGGTGGTTGATGAGGAATTGAACATTCGCCAGTTCTACCAGGAAGTATTTGAAAGCATCGGCTACCTTGTTGTCACCTCTGACGGACAAAAGCCGATTCTTTCTCTGCTGGATCAGGAAAAACCCGACCTGCTGATCCTGGATATTAACCCGGCTAAAGGTAACTCCGCCCGGAAACTTCTGCGGGAACTGAGATCCCTTAGAATTGGACTGCCAGTAATTTTGAGCACCTCTTTGGAAGAGGGTTTCAACAATGACCTGAAATCTCTGCTAAATGACGACTACTATGTGATTAATACTCAGGATATTGAGCCCCTGCTTAACCGGGTGCAGGAGATTCTTCCGACAGGCATGAAAATATAATTTTAAGTTAGCCTTGAATAAATTTTTAAACTTCAAACATGATTGAGGATGATATTTTATGAACTTTTCAGCTGCTAAAGCCGATTGTGTTTCCGAGTCCGGCCCTTTTTGCATGCCTTCCAACAGTGTAGCCGGTCCGGACTATGATGGTGCTTTTAATATGAGTAACGGGTTATTTAATCTCGAGGTGGAGTTGCAGGGACCACCGGACAGCCCTCCTTTTCTGGCAAGACTTTACTGCAAAAAAGACAACCTGGGACGGTTTATGATTCCTCTTAAAGAAAACTCCGACACAGAACGCGTAACAATTTGCGGAGGAGTCAATGTTCGATACGGAGATGTTATTGAATGGTGCAATAACGGTCTGAAAAATTTAGGATTGATAGATGAAAAAGGGAAGCTGTTAAAACTCGGACTATCTTACTACTGCAAAAATTTTCAAGCATCTTTGAAAAATTATCTGAAGAGTAGACGCATGGAAATCTTAAAGCCATATATTTCCGCATAAGATTGGAAATTGGCTGCAATAAATAAAAAAATGTGATCCATGGATTGTAAACATTTACAGGAGCGAAAGAGCTATGAGAATGGAAACAAGAAATTTTGAAATCACGAGAAGGTCAGGGCATTCAGGGAATAAAAAGTTGACCCCGAAGCGGAAAAAGTCTCTGGACACCAAGGTTGAACCTTGTTCCGGCAACGGCTCGAATAACGTTGACGGTCTGGGCATATATATGCGTCAACTTAGTAATTATCCCGCGGTAAGTGCTGAAGAACAGTTTGCTCTTGCCAAAAGGTTTCAGAATCAGGGCGACCAGGAGGCAGCTTGTATGCTGATTTCTTCAAACCTACGCCTTGTAGTTAAAATAGCAATGAAATTAAAGCGTAAATGGATGAATAATAATCTCGACCTGATTCAGGAAGGCAATGTGGGATTAATGAAGGCAACAAAGAAATATGATCCGGACAAAGGCATTAAATTCTCTTATTATGCTTCATTCTGGATTAAGGCGTATATCCTGAAGTTTATCATGGACAATTGGCGCATGGTAAAAATCGGGTCCTCCCAGGCTCAACGCAACCTTTTTTATAACCTGGGCAAGGAAAAACAAAGACTTGAGTCTTTAGGCATCAGTTCGGATTCAGAGACAATTTCCAGGAATCTTGGAGTTTCCAAGTCGGATGTTGTTGAAATGGGACAAACACTCGGACAGCATGATCTTTCTCTGGAAATGCCATATAATGATGTTTCAGATATCACTCCCAAGGATACCTTACCCGCTGATGGCGATGGAATCGAGAACATGGTCTTACAGAAGGAAACTGCTAAGATACTGAGAAAAAAAGTGCAGGAAATGATGCCCACGCTAAACGACAGGGAAAGAGATATTATCAACCTGAGGCTTATGGCGGATACGCCTCTTACGTTAGGTAAAATTGGAGAAAAATATGACATAACGCGTGAAAGGGTGCGCCAGATTGAATCAAAGCTGCTGGGCAAAATCAAAAGTTATATTCAGAAAGATATAGACGATTTTTCTGATGAATGGATTGACGGTGTTTAAGCTTTGAAAGGATGAGTCTGTTATGAATATGACAAAAGAAGAGAATTATATTCTCTGGTTCGACGATCTGAATGCCGGGGACATAGCCAGGGTGGGAGGAAAAAACGCCTCCCTGGGTGAAATGATCATGTCCCTGAAGGAAAAGAATATTCGGGTACCAGACGGTTTTGCCACGACTACCGAAGCTTACCGGGAGTTTCTCAGGAAAAATGACATGGAAGACTCCATGAAAAGGATTCTTGAGGATTACCAGCAGGGAAAGTCTTCCCTCAGTGACGCGGGACAGGCTGTCCGCAAATTGTTCAATGAAGGCGAGATGCCCGAAGATGTGGCCCGGTCCATCAGTGAAGCCTATCAAAAATTGTGTGAACGCTACAATCAAAAGAATGTAGACGTGGCCGCACGCTCCAGCGCTACTGCTGAAGACATGCCGGAAGCAAGTTTTGCTGGGCAGCAGGAATCCTTTCTGAATGTGAAGGGAAACGATGCACTGCTTAAGGTTTGCAAAAAGTGTTTTGCCTCGCTCTTCACCGACAGAGCCATAGCCTACAGGGAAGAAAATGGTTTTAAACACATGAAAGTCGCTCTGTCCGTGGGCATTCAAAAAATGGTCCGCTCTGATCTGGCCGGATCCGGGGTTTTGTTCACCCTGGATACGGATTCGGGTTTTCCTGATGTGGTTCTGATTAATGGGGCCTGGGGTCTTGGCGAAAATGTGGTTCAGGGCACGGTCAATCCTGATCAGTATACTGTCTTTAAACCTTTTCTGGATCGACAGGGCATTGATCCGATCATCGAAAAAACACTGGGCTCCAAAGAAAAAAAAATGATCTATGCCGACAAAGGCAAAGCCCCGACAAAGAATGTGGAGACCTCAGATAAAGAGCGTTATTCTTTTGTCCTGACTGACGGGGAAATCATACAGCTTGCACGCTGGGGTGCGGATATAGAGAAACACTACGAAAAACCAATGGATATAGAGTGGGCCAAGGACGGTGAACAGGATAAGATTTATATCGTACAGGCAAGGCCGGAGACGGTACATTCCCAAAAAGCAGCGGCAAGCATGAAAACCTACAAACTGATGGAGCATGGTGAGCCTCTGGTCACGGGTTTGAGCATCGGGCAAAGTATCGCCTCCGGTAATGTCGGGGTAATTGAAAGCGCGAAGCAGATCGACAAGTTTAAAGACGGCTCTATACTGGTGACCACTATGACCGACCCGGACTGGGTTCCGATCATGAAGCGCGCAGCCGCCATTGTAACCGAACTCGGAGGTCGTACCTCACATGCGGCTATTGTCAGCCGCGAGATGGGCATACCGGCCATTGTAGGTGCAGGGAATGCTACCAAGACCCTTAAGGATGACCAGGAAGTTACTGTTTCCTGCGCAGAAGGTGATAAAGGTTATGTTTATGAAGGGCATCTGGAATTCCATGAAGAGGAACTGGACCTGGAGAACATTCCCGAGACAAAGACTGAAATTATGCTGAACATCGGCGCGCCTGAGGCTGCCATGCGCTGGTGGAAACTTCCCTGCAAAGGCGTCGGGCTGGCCAGGATGGAGTACCTGATCAACAATGTAATTAAAATTCATCCCCTGGCTCTTACCCGCTTCGAAGAAGTGGAAGATGACAAGGCCAAATCAAGAATCGAGGAACTGACCAGGGGGTATGATGACAAGAAGGAATACTTCGTTGAACTTCTGGCCCGGGGTATCTCCGTAATTGCGGCATCCAGGCATCCACATCCGGTGATTGTCCGTATGAGTGATTTTAAGACCAATGAATACGCCGACCTCATCGGGGGCAGGCAGTTCGAGCCTGCCGAGGAAAACCCCATGCTCGGCTGGAGAGGGGCTTCCCGTTACTACAGCGAGGACTACAGAGATGGATTTGCCCTGGAATGCCGTGCAATTCGCCGGGTCCGCGAAAGCATGGGGTTTGACAATGTCCTGATCATGATCCCTTTTTGCCGCACCCCTGCGGAAGCGGACAAGGTCCTTGAAGTGCTGGCTGAAAACGGACTGATGCGGGGCAAAAAAGACCTCGAGGTATATGTCATGGCTGAAATCCCGACCAATATTCTGGAAGCCGGGGCCTTTGCCAGGCGTTTCGACGGTTTTTCCATCGGCTCAAACGATCTGACTCAGCTTGTCCTGGGCATCAGCCGTGATTCTGAAAAACTGTCCCATCTTTTTGATGAAAGCGAAGAATCAGTCAAGCTCATGATCAACATGCTTATAGAAGCCGCACACAAGGAAGGACGTAAAGTAGGGATCTGCGGAGAAGCGCCCAGCAATGACAGCGAGTTTGCCGCCTTTCTGGTAAAAGCGGGGATTAATTCCATCTCTCTGCAACCGGACAGCGTGCTGAAGGTTATCCGACGGGTGGCCGAGGTGGAGCAGGGCTCATAACAGACAATGATAAGGATGGAACATGCAAGAAAAAAAGTATCGTCACCGTAAGGTAACAATTGTCGGCACCGGCATGGTGGGGATGTCCTATGCCTATGCCATGACTATTAAAGGACTGGTCCGGGAATTGGGACTTATCAATCGCACGGCAGCCAGAGCCGAAGGCGAGGCCATGGATTTGAGCCATGGATTACCTTTTGTAAAACCCATTGATATTCGGGCGGGGGGTTATGAGATGTGCCGGGACGCACAGATTGTAGTCATCTCGGCCGGCGCGAATCAGAAGGAGGGGGAGACCCGCCTTGACCTGGCCAAGCGCAATGTCAAGATCATCGAGGATATAGTGCCGCAAATCATGGAACACAATCCCAACCCGATTCTGCTCATGGCGAGCAATCCCGTGGATATCCTGACACATGTTGCTTTGAAGGTTTCAGGACTTCCACCCGAGCGGGTGATCAGTTCCGGAACGGTTCTGGACACCATGCGTTTCAGGTATCTGCTTTCTGATTTTTACGGCGTGGATTCACGCAATGTACACGGCTATGTAGTGGGTGAACACGGTGACAGTGAAGTGCTGGTCTGGAGCCGGGTGAATATCGCGGGCATCCCTCTGAAGGATTATTGCGAGATCTGTTCCCAACCCATTCATCCTAAAAAGCAGGAAATAGAGGATGATGTGCGCAAGGCCGCTTATGTTGTGATCAAGAAGAAAGAAGCCACCTATTATGCCATAGCGCTGGCCATGAACAGGATTACCGAGGCGGTGCTTATGAACCAGCATAGCGTTCTCACGGTAGGCACATTGATTCAGGGTGAGTACGGCATAAGGGACGTTTGCCTCTCTCTCCCGTGCGTGGTCGGATCCGAGGGAGTCAGCAGCATACTTTCAAACCCTCTGGCCGGGAATGAAGAAAAGGCTCTGCGTGAATCCGCCCGTATTCTCCGGGAGGGTTTGGATACCGTCGGTTACTGAAAAAAAATCAGTGCGCCTGAATTTCCATGTATTCGTCACTAAAAGTTCATCAACATTCCGATGGGCTCTTGTAAATTATAAAAAATATGAACAAACAGGAGGGATAATACTATGCCAATACGTATCGGACTGAACGGTTTCGGCCGCATAGGGAAAAATTTTGCCAGGCTGGTAATGGAGGATCCCGACGTGGAGCTTGTTGCTTTCAATGCTAGAAAAGATGTCTCAGCCTATGCTTATTCATTCAAATATGATTCCGTCCATGGAAACTGGCCCGGAGAAGTGAAAACCGACGATAAGGGGCTGATCATTGACGGCAAAAAGATCACGATGACAACCGCTTCCAGGGGAGAATGGCAGTGGGGAGATTTGGGGGTGGATATTGTTGTAGAAGCTACCGGTGTGTTTGTCGACAGGGAATCCTGCGAAATGCATCTTGACCGTGGCGCTAAAAAGGTGATCATCAGCGCTCCAGGGAAAAATTCCGATGTTACGGTTGTCTATAATGTCAATCATAAGGACTACGATCCGGCAAAGCACAACATCATCTCTGCGGCGTCGTGTACTACGAATTGTGTGGCGCCGGTGGCCATGGTCCTGAACAACGAGTTTACCATTGAGAAGTCCTATATGACCACTGTGCATGCCTATACAATGGGCCAGGCTCTTCTGGACAGCAGCAACCCAAAGGACCCCAGGCGGGGCAGAGCCGCTGCCGTCAATATTGTGCCGACGACAACCGGAGCAGCCAAAGCGGTGAGCCAGGTCCTGCCGGAAATGAAGGGTAAGATTGATGGACTGGCAGTCCGCTCACCCAACACTGACGGTTCAATCGTTGATCTGACTGCTCTGGTCGGGAAGACTACTTCCAGGGAAGAGGTCAATGAGGCTTTCAACCGCCTGCAGAACGAAACACTGGGATATACTGACGAGTTCATCGTTTCAAGCGATATCATCGGTGACTCTCACGGGGGTGTTATCGATGGTCAGAGTACCGGTGTGGTTGACGGAAATCTGGTCAAGGTCCTTGCGTGGTATGACAACGAGCAGGGCTTTAATCATCAGCTGCTCAGACTCATCAGACAGGTAGGATCAAGTCTCACTTGATAAAATTACCCGGATGCAATTCCGGAGGATTTAATTATATTGCTTTGAATCCGCCATGGTCTTCCTTGTTTTTGTATCCATGGAGGTTGTTATGGAATTAAGGAAAAAGGTCCTTGTTGTAGTGGGACCACGGATGTTTCGTGAATTTCTCAGTTCAATGCTGGAAACCAAAAAAGATTTGAATGTGGTCGATCAGGTTTTTGACGGTATCGAAGCCATTGAATCCGTGAAAAAGCACAAGCCGGACCTTTTGCTCCTGGACCTCTTCTTGCCCAGATACAGCGGCATAAGCGTTCTAAATTCAGTGCGGGATGTTTATCCTGATATGAAGATAATGGTTTTGACCGATTATAAATCCGACCAGTACGTGCTGGAAGCATTTGAGGCCGGCGCGAACGGCTACTGCATAAAGGACAGCAGCAGAGACGAAATGCTGGTGGCCGTGGAAAGCGTTATAGCCGGACAGACTTTCATATGTCCCGGAATAGCAGATGAAGTTGTGCAGGGATATCTATGCGGGCGTAAAAAAATTAAAGAAAACAGCGAATGGGATACGATCACCCAGCGTGAACGCGAGGTGCTCAAATTATTGGCCGAAGGCTACAGGAACAGAGAGATCGGGGCTATGCTGCATATCAGCAGTAAGACTGTTGAAAAGCATCGTTCCAATATTATGAACAAGCTTGGTCTTCACAATATCGCAGCCCTGACCACTTTTGCCATTGAACATGGATTGCTGACCGGGACATGTAATTCTTTTCTTATCCCGGATATTTCAACTTCGCCTCGAAGACATAAATCCCGGAGTATTGTCAGGGTGGCATCGGCCAATTAAATTACGCCCGCATTTAGAAGTCCGGAAAGTTTTCCTTTTCACACCACATCAGCTCGAATCACAGCCCACAATGATTTCAGGCCCACTCAGGCAGGTGCAGGACAAAACTTGTAATGAAGCAGTTGCCGGGCCTTTAAGAGCGGGGAAATTCAGGGCTTTCAGGAGTATATTACTGGATAAAATTTTGAATTTGAACTTTTACACCTGCGGATGAAGTCTTGTAAGCGCTCCACCCGGGCGGCCCGGGACCAAACCTATAAGGTAACTTGAATTGACCTGAACTTATAGATTGCTTCGCTTTGCTCGCAACAGGGATTGCCGCGCTCGAAGACTCGCTCGCAATGACTGGATAATCACGGTTATGGCTACGCCTCACCTGTCATTGCGAGGAAGCGTAGCGACCGAAGCAATCTGTAGGGTAAACCTTTAAGGTACTGAATTTGTTACTTATACGCTTCAAGTTACTTAGAAGAGCTTGTCATGAAAGATTTTTGAGAGTGAAGACTGGATTAATAAAGTTTGTAACATGTAACGGCAGAAATGTTCCAAAGTAAGGTGTATAATAATGAATGGAAAAAAAAATATATTTATTGTCGGACTTGATGACTTCAACAAAAAATTTCTTTCACAGATGACGGGGAGCGGCGGGTATGAATTTCATGGCGCTCTGCATTACTCAGACATTAGAGAAGTCAAATCCTACAACATGAAAGCGCTGATAGACAAGGCTATCAGCAAAATGGAGTCCTTCAGGGGTTCAGTGGACGGTGTGGCTGCATACTATGATTTTCCCGGAACTTCTCTGGTTCCGATTCTGGCAAAACGATTCAATCTTCCAGGTCCGAAAATGGAAAGCGTAATGAAATGCGAACACAAATACTGGAGCAGGCTGGAGCAAAAGAAGGTTATTCCTGAGCATATTCCCAAGTTTCAGGCCTTTGATCCGTTTGATGAACAGGCCTTTGAAAAATTGGAACTCCTGCCTCCTTTCTGGATAAAACCGATCAAGTCCTTCAAGTCTTTCCTGTCTTTCAGGATCAACGATGAGCAGGAGTTCAGGGAGGCCGTAAGCGAGATAAGAAAAAAAATCGGTCTGATCTGCGAGCCTTTCCAGAATTTTGTAAAAGATTACTCGGATATCCCCGGGGAGTTATCCCTGAATGAAACATGCATAGCTGAATCTCCCATAGGAGGTTTTCAATTCACCCTCGAAGGTTACTGCTTCAAGGGTGAATCAGTAATATACGGAATAGTGGATTCCATCCGTGAAAAAGACGATACCACCTTTGCAAGGTATCAGTATCCTTCCAATCTTCCTCTTGAGATAGAAGTGAAGCTGGCTGACATAACCAGGAAGATCGTCAATCAGATCGAACTTGATAATTCTCCTTTTAATATCGAGTTCTATTATAACCAAACCTCGGACCAGATATATCTGCTGGAGATAAACCCGAGAGTTTCCGAGGCGCACTCGGATATGTTCGCCAAAGTTCACGGCCACTCACACCTTCGTATCATGGCGGATATCTGTCTTGGAAAAAAACCACAGACCATGAGGAAAGACGGATCGTTCAAAATGGCGGCGCATTTTATGCTCAGACACTTTGAAGACGGCTGGGTGACTTATGCCCCGGGAGCGGAACAGATAATGATGGTTGAAGAAATGTATCCTGAAACAAAAGTGAAAATACTGGTCAGGGAAGGGGAGAGACTTTCCGAGCTTCTGGCTGTGCAAAACAGCTACAGTTATGAACTGGCCAACATTTTTATCGGGGGCAGGGATGAAGAGGAACTGGTGGAAAAATACAATGATATCCTTGAATTGCTGCCTTTTACAATTGAGAAGGAACCAGTTTCGGATGATTTCACTGCCGGGAGAAGTCAGGAAATTCAGGGAATCCGAAATCCTTTGTAATAGAATAAAACACTTAAAAAGGAGCAAATCATGAAAGCAAAAGATGTTATGACTACACAGGTAGAAGGAGTTCTTTCCGAAGATACTGTTCAGCAGGCGGCGATTAAAATGAAAGAACTGGATGTAGGCGTTCTGCCGGTCACATCGGCCGGCGAAGTTACGGGTATTCTTACTGACAGAGATATTGTTGTCCGCAGCGTAGCACCCGGTTTAGACCACAGTACACAAAAAGTTATGGACATTGCCACTCAAGATCTGGTGAGCTGTGGTGAGGAAGACGACATTCAGGTAGTAGCCGACCTGATGGAAAAAAATCAGATCAGGCGGCTATTGGTCAAAAATGAGGCCGGTGAAGTAACCGGAATAGTTTCCCTTGGGGACCTGGCAGTGCAGATCCAGAAGGAAAAAACCGGTGAAATTCTAAGCAGAGTATCTGAGCCCGCGCATCCTCAGCGTTAATCAGGCAGTCTGATTTTCGCCGTCCGTTAAATTCAACCGGCAGGTAAGAATGATGGCTAAAATTCATGAAATAAACAAGTTTCGTGAACAGCGACATGTTTTCAAGGATCGTTTTGAAGCAGGCGGACTTCTGACAATGATGCTTCAAGCGGAGTATCCTCATATGAACGAGATGATAGTCCTGGCTATCCCTGCAGGCGGCGTTCCGGTGGGAATAAAGATAAAGGAGGGACTGGACCTGGCTTTTGATCTGATAATTGTAAGAAAACTCAAGATTCCGGGAAATCCCGAAGCCGGTTTCGGAGCCATGGCAATGGACGGCACTGTTTTCCTTAATGAACGTCTGTTGGCGAGACTTCATTTAAGCGATTCGGAGATTGAAGACGAGAAGAGGCGCGTCAGCAGAGAACTTGAAAAAAGAAATGCAGACTTTCGTCAAAGCCGTCCTTTTCCCGCTCTTGGCGGAAAAAGGGTCATTCTGGTCGATGACGGTCTGGCTTCAGGATTCACCATGCTGGCATCAATCGACATGGTAAGGAAGGCCGGAGCCAGCGAAATCATCGTGGCAGTTCCCACTGCCCCGCAATCTTCCATAGATCTCATATCAGCTGTAGTGGACAAAATTTACTGCCCCAATATCCGGACAACCTCTTTTTTTGCTGTGGCCGAGGCCTATAAGCACTGGTATGATTTAAATGCAGGGGAGGTCATTGAACTCCTGGCTACATGAAAGTACGACGTATTTATTTCAACCGAGTCCCTGGAACATGACCCTGGCGTTGCAAATCTGAATTTTAACTTTCATGGGGATAAGCCAAATGAAAATGAACATGGCTGGAGATTCCGATTCTTATCAGATCCTGGGACTGGATATTGGTTCGGTTTCAGCGGGTCTTGTAGTTTTGACCGGTCGGAAAATTGTGGTTCAAGCCCTATATGAATTTCACCACGGAGATATCATAACAACCGTGGGGAAAATGCTGGAAAAAGTAAATATGCGCCGGATAGGTGCCGTCGCCGTCACAGACCAGACCTCTTTGGCAATCAATGCGGACTTTCGCTGTGATGACCGGGTCGCCGTCATATGCGCGGCAAAGCATTTCCATAAAAAAGTCGGTTCTGTTCTACATGTGGGCGCCGAAAAATTTGCCATGCTGTATTTTGATCAGGACGGAGCGTATTCCGGATTAAAAACCAATACATCATGTGCTGCCGGGACCGGAAGCTTTCTGGATCAACAGGCCATGCGGTTGAATCTGCCGGGTGTCGCCGAGCTTGGAGAAACAGCTTCCGCAAATACCGGAGAAATTCCTAAAATTGCCTCAAGATGCGCCGTATTCGCCAAAACGGATCTTACCCATGCACAACAGGAGGGTTACACCCTGCCTGAAATTTGTGACGGACTATGTCATGGACTTGCCGTCAATATCGTCAATACTGTATTTACAAATCAAAAAGCCAATACTCCCGTCATATTCTGTGGAGGAATTGCCAAAAATCGCGCGGTCATAAACCATATCAGTTCATTAATAGGTTCAAAGCCGGTTGTGGACGATATGGCTCATCTTTACGGAGCATTTGGTGCCGCAGCCAAAATGATTGACGAGGCAGGCCCGCCAAAAACCAGTCTTCCGGATAGCAGGAATATTATAGATGATCTTGATGCTCAAAGGGAGTACGGACATCACCCCTTGGAACTTGTTCATTCCGATTATCCTGATTTTGATTCTCATGAGGCTTACGAATATCAGGCAAAATACGGCGATCTCTCAAACAGGGTGGAGATTGATATCTACCGCCCTCTTGAACCCGGGAAGAGGTATCAAATCTATCTTGGTATCGATATAGGTTCCATCAGTACAAAAGGCGTGTGGATGACTTCCGATAAAGAGGTGCTGGCAGGATTTTACACCAGGACTGCTGGAAAACCCGTGCAGTCCATGCGCTGCCTCCTGGAGGCCATGAATGATCTTGCCGGTAAA
>SKKD01000182.1 GCA_007121655.1 Desulfonatronovibrio sp.
GTAACCGGCCGGCATCACTGTCATTGCGAGTACCCGAACGGTGTATGGCAATTTCATGCATAACTAACCGGGTTGCTTCCGCTTTGCTCGCAATGACAGGAAAAAAACGACCAGTTTAACAATCCCATTCTTGTTTCTCAAGAATCGATTCTTGTAAAATAAAACTCATCCTCCCCTTTCTTTCTTTATTATTAATAAAAAGCACTAGTTAGATATTTGCAGTCTTTACCCTTCAAATTTGAGAATTTCACTGAAATATCATTAACCCCGCACGGTTGTGTGGTTATGGGCTTTGGCATTGTTATTGAATTAGACCTTGCATTACTGAAATTTCAATATTCAGTCCTGAATCTGCTTGTGTGTAAAGTCATAAAGGCTTTCTTGCCTGTATTTGTCAAACCGTAAAATCAAAATGTGTCCGAGATAATCCTGGGGAGGGAAAGATGAGAAAAA
Source organism: Desulfonatronovibrio sp. (assembly GCA_007121655.1). GTDB lineage: Bacteria > Desulfobacterota > Desulfovibrionia > Desulfovibrionales > Desulfonatronovibrionaceae > Desulfonatronovibrio. The sequence continues at coordinate 454 of SKKD01000182.1, forward strand.
TCATTATCAAAAGGACTGATCAAAGTGACCTGGTTTTTACCGGTGAAAAGATCGCGACTGTAAATGATCAGAGAAACGCCGGAGATACAATAATCGGTTTGCGGCTTACCCTTTATCATACCTCTATCGAGACATATATCCTGGGCATAACCCTCCAGGACAGCAGGGAATTTAAACCAAATGTTCTGTACGGCGCGGTTTCTTTTGTGACTATTGATGATGTCCGGGAATTCCTGCTTAGCAAAGAAGGCCGGGGAATTGCCGATCTATTGCTGCTGCTCCTTAGGAAGGCTCTGAAAACAAGTTTTCCTCCGGAGGAGACAGACAGAAACTATCCCGAATTTCTCTCCGGGAGGGAATACAGATCCGGGAGCGGTCAATTAAGTAAATATCTGAGAATATGAAACAGCTTCCCGTTCATGAAAATAATTGTTTATTAATGCTTGAATCATACGGATCTATCCGGGGTTCAGAAGCAGAACCTGACTGTGAATGCTTTATAAACCCGGGCAATGGTATGTTCGCCCTGAATATTACGTTGCAGGGACCACCGGATAACCCGCCATTTCTCGCCAGGCTATATTGCAGAAATGGCAGGCTTGGGAGATTCCGCATCAGTTTAAAAGAAGAAAAAATAAACGGTAGCGTGAAATTATATGGAATGATCAATGTTCGTTCCGGAGACATTGTGGAATGGAGAGACAAAGGAACTATAAATTTGGGTCTGATTGATGAAAAAGGACGAATTTTAAGGTTGACTAAGTGTTTTACCTGCACAGAATTTAATAAAGCATTGAAAAATTATCTGAAAACAAGGCGAAAACAATATATCATAAATTACCTTGCTGTTTAATATCGTAAATAGAGCCTGAAGCAAACGCCTAGTACCGTGACAGAGGCTTTAATCAATATTATGAAAATAATAAGGAGGTAACTGTGATAGCGGGTAACATCCAGAATCTTTTGGACCACGCCGGCATAAAGGTCAATGGAAGTAAGCCATGGGATATTCAGGTATATGATGACCAGTGGTATAAAAGAGTCTGGAAGGAAAAAAGCCTTGGCTTTGGTGAGTCATACATTGACGGATTGTGGGACTGTCAGTGTATTGATGAGATGATCTGCCGTATGTTCAAAAGTGATCTTGTCGGACAGGTCAAAGGAAACCTTAAATATCAGCTGCATTTTTTTTCAGGGGTCATATTCAATCTGCAATCCAGGGTGCGCAGCCGCATAGTCGCGGAACGTCATTATGATCTGGGCAATGACCTGTATTTTTCATTTCTGGACCCTTATTTACAATATAGTTGCGCGTATTTTCAGGATACTGACGATCTGTATGAAGCCCAGCAGAAAAAACTGAACCTTATCGCAAAAAAACTTGATCTGAAACCATCCGAGAGTTTGATGGATATCGGCAGTGGTTGGGGAGGCCTGGCCCGATATATGGCTGAAAATCACGGCTGTGAAGTTACGGGAGTGAATATTTCAAAGGAACAGTTGAAACATTCAAGAGAATTCTGCAAAGGTTTGCCTGTAAATTTTCTGGACCAGGACTACCGGAAGATAACTGGCAAGTATGACAAGATTGTTTCAGTGGGCATGTTTGAGCATGTGGGACAGAAAAATTACCGTGAATTTATGAAAGTGATTGATTCGTCTCTGAAAGATGATGGCAAGGTATTGATTCAGACCATCGGCTCCAACAAATCCAAAAAAACCTGTGATCCCTGGATCGCCAAATATATTTTTCCCAATGGAATGCTTCCCAGCATAGCTCAGATTTCCAAATCCGCTGAAGGTCTGCTTGACATTCAGCACCTGGAGAATCTGGGTCCGCATTATGACAAGACTCTCATGGCCTGGCATTCAAATTTTCAGAAAGCCTGGCCTGAACTCTACAGAAAAAACAAAAAATATGATGAACGCTTCAAGCGCATGTGGGAATTTTATCTGCTTTCATGTGCCGGTGTTTTCCGGGCGGGAACCAACCAGTTATGGCAGGTAGTCATGACCAGGCATTTACCACAGAGAAAAAGCATATAAATGAACTAAAAACCCTTCAAAACAGAAATATACCGGCCTGAACAAAATAAACCGCTGAAAACAGCAGGATTAAGCGCCTGAAAGTGTTTTTTTCATCAGGCAATGGTTTGTATCAGATTGATAAACATTGCAAATGTCAGGCTCTCACCGGTGAATCAATCCTGAATCAAACAGACAGCAGCCGGCTGTTCACGATAAATTTCTGACTTTAAGAAAAATCCAGGATCTCATTTTCATGAACATGAAATATGAAAAAAGACCAATCAGGAGAGATAGTATGAGTAAGTCCGATAAAGTTCGGGTAATTGAAAATCAATGGATAACCATGAGTGATGGTTGCAGATTGGCCGCCAAAATCTGGCTGCCTGAGGAATCGAAGGAACATCCCGTACCGGCAATTTTTGAGTATATACCCTACAGGAAGCGCGACAGTACGGCCATGCGCGATTCACAGATCCATGGATTCTTTGCCGAAAACGGATACGCCTGTGTCCGGGTGGATATCAGGGGTAGTGGTGACTCCGAAGGGGTTTTGCGGGATGAATATCTTCAGCAGGAACTGCACGATGGCAAGGAGGTGCTAAGCTGGATCGGTTCCCAGCCCTGGTGTACCGGAAATATTGGAATGATAGGCATTTCCTGGGGGGGATTCAACAGCCTGCAGATAGCCGCGCTTCAGCCTACTCAGTTAAAAGCCATAATTACTGTCTGTTCCTCCGATGACAGATACGCCGACGATATTCATTACATGGGAGGATGCCTGCTTACCGATAAGCTTTCCTGGGCCTCCACCATGTTTGCCTATAACTCCTGTCCGCCTGACCCTGAAATTGTAAGGGAAAAATGGAAGGATATGTGGCTTGACAGGCTGGAAGGAAGCGGTCTGTGGATTAAAAAATGGCTGAAGCATCAACGCAGAAATCATTACTGGAAACACGCTTCTGTGTGTGAAGACTACAGCGCCATTCAGATTCCTGTATACACAGTAGGCGGATGGGCTGACGGCTATTCCAATACTGTTTTCAAGCTGATCCAAAATCTTAAGTCTCCTGTCAAAGGACTTGTAGGTCCGTGGGAACACAAATATCCACATATGGGAGAACTGGGCCATGGAATGGACTTTCTTGGAGAATGTCTTCGATGGTGGGATAAGTGGCTCAAAAATATTGAAACAGGAATAATGGATGAACCCAGAATCAAGATCTGGATGCAGGATTCTGTTTCCCCGCTGAAGCGCGAAAGCCCCGGCAGATGGGTGACCGAAGATGCCTGGCCCTCAACCAGGGTTGAGGATAATGAGTTCCCCATTTGTCTGTATGGCCTGTACAAACATAAGGACAACGGAGAGGCCGGAAAGATGCCCATGAAGATTCAGAGTCCTTTGAGCGTGGGACTTTTTGGAGGTAAATGGTGTTCCTACAATCATTTCATGGACCTTCCCTGGGATCAGCGCCAGGAAGATGGAGGGGCTTTGATTTTTGAGACACCACCCCTTGAAAAGAGAACCGAACTGCTGGGCAGACCCGAAGTAATTCTGGAGTTGTCTTCCAACAAGCCCCAGGCCATGGTGGCGGTGAGACTTTCCGATATTGCCGAGGATGGCAGAGGGACCAGAGTCACTTACGGCCTGCTCAATCTGACCCACAGGGACAGTCATGAGCATCCTGAAGAGCTTGAACCGAATAAAAAATATCTGGTAAACGTGCCCATGAATTACCTGGCTCAGAGTTTTCCTGCAGGACACAGAATAAGGCTGTCCATTTCAACTTCCTACTGGCCTCTGGCCTGGCCTTCACCTGAGGTGGTCAGGCTGACTATATATCCCGATAACTCAAAGCTGATTCTGCCGGTCAGGGATACCAACCAGGACGAATTTGAAGTTATCCCTTTTGACTGCCCACCTCCTCTTAAAGGAATTTCCAGCAGAATACTTGAACCTGAAAAAAGGGACTGGACGGTTTCCCATAATCTCAAAGACAGCTGTGTGCAGGTGAATGTGATCAATGACGAGCCTGTGGTATATCTAAAAGGTATTGATTTGGCCATGAAAAGAGAAGTGCAGGAATCCTATTCCCACTTTTCAAACAAAGTGAATTCGGTCAGGGGGGAAGTTGTTTCAAAAAGAAGCTTTACCAGGATGGGTCGTGAGCTGTCCGCCATAACCAGAACCGTACTGACTTCCACCATGTCCCAATTTAAAATTGTGGCCACCCTGGATGCGTACGATGGAGAGGTGAGAATTTTCAGCAAAAGCTGGGACGAATCCATACCCAGGGATATGATGTAGCCCATACCAGAAAAAAAGAGTTTGTTGCATGGCAAAAAAAAATATATTCATTGTCGGTCTTGACGATTTTAATAAAAGGTTTCTGGAAGCCCTGCCCGAGGCAGAGGAGTGCGACTTTCACGCGGCCCTGGATTATTCAGAGATCAGGGATGTGAAGTCTTTCAACATGAAAGAACTGATAAACAAAGCCATTAAAAGAATGGAGTCTTTTGAGGGCAATATTGACGGAGTGGCTTCATATTATGATTTTCCCGGAACAGATCTGGTCCCGGTACTGGCGGACCATTTCAGTCTGCCTTCTCCCACCCTTGAGAGCGTATTAAAATGTGAACACAAATACTGGAGCAGACTTGAACAGAGAAAGGCCATACCTGAACACATTACAGAATTTCAGGCTTTTGATCCCTTTGATCCCTATGATGACCAGGTCTTTGAAAAGATTGTACTGGAACCCACTTACTGGATCAAGCCGATTAAGTCCTTTAAGTCTTTCATGAACTTCCGCATCGATAATAAGCAGGATTTTAATGAGGCCATAATTAAAATCAGAGAAAGAGCGGGGTTCTTTTGCGAGCCTTTCACTTATTTTATTGACAGATACGCACAACTCCCTCCCGAGGTATCTGATTTGAGCAATATCTGTCTGGCGGAATATCCCATGGGAGGATTTCAGGTTACTCTGGAAGGACACTGTTTTCAGCGTGAGGTTGTGGCCTATGGAATAGTGGATTCCATCCGGGAAAAAGACGGAACATCATTCGGCAGATATCAGTATCCTTCAAATCTGCCTCTGGAAATTCAGCAGAAGATGATGGATATCGCCAGAAAAATCATACTTCATATCGAACTGGACAATTCACCTTTTAATATTGAGTTCTTCTACGACCAGCGCAAAGATCAAATATATCTGCTGGAGATCAATCCCAGGGTTTCTGAGGCCCATACGGAAATTTTTTCCAAGGTTCACGGCCATTCCCATTTTTCCATCATGGTGGATCTCTGTCTGGGCCGTAACCCCCCCATCATGGAGAAAAAAGGCTCCTATAACGTGGCAGCTCATTTTATGGTCCGGCATTTTGAAGACGGTGTGGTGGTCAGTGTTCCCAGTAAGGATGATATTAGAAGGGTTGAGGTAATGTTTCCCGAGACTGAAATAAAGATTCTGGTTAAAGAAGGAGACAGGCTGTCTGAACTTGTGTCTGTACAGAGCAGCTACAGTTTTGAGCTGGCCAATATTTTTGTAGGCGGACGGGATGAAAAGGACATGCTGGAAAAATACCAGTCCATCCTTGATATGCTGCCCATCAGAATTGAAAAACCGGAATAAATTCACAATTTCAACTGGAGAAATATCGTGCACGAATTAGAAGGAAAAACACTGCTTTTGACAGGTGCTTCCAGAGGGATAGGAAAAGCCCTGGCCCTGGAGCTTGCACGGGAAAAAGTCAACCTTGTGATCAATGCCCGCAGTGAAGACCCACTCAGGGAAACACGGGACGAATGTCTGGAACTTGGCATATCAGTGGAATACATAGCCGGGAATGCTTCCAAAACCGAGACAGTCCGGGCTATGGCCGAAAAAGCCCGGTCCATGGGTAATTTTTTCGGTTTTATTCACGCTGCCGGATTGCTCTATCCCGGACCTTACATATGGGAGATAGAGGAACATGATTTTCAAACAGTTTTTCAAGCTAACGTGCATGCGGCATTTGTTTTGATCCAGCAGTGTATTCCCATACTTCTTAAACAGGAACAGGGACTCGCAGTATTTTTTGGCTCAGGGGCGGCGGAAAAGACCCAACCGGGCATTGCCGCGTATTGCTCGGCAAAGGCTGCTGAGGAGCACCTGGCCAGGCAACTGGCTGCCGAAGCGCCACAGATAACCACCTTTATTTACCGTCCAGGCATAGTGGAAACCATGATGCAGGCCCAGGCCCGGCAAGCCAGAGGCGGAGCAGCCGATGAAGTCAGAAGGGTATTCAGTTCATGGAAGGAAAAGGGCATGCTCATTTCTCCGGAGGAATCAGCAACTGCTCTGGTTCGCCTTTTGTCATCGGATATTGGCCGGTTGCATGGGGAAGTCTGGGACGTGCGCAGTCTGAAATAAACAGCAGCCATAAGAGTATCGATTCACGGAAACGCTGAACGGAAGGCAAGAGACCAGAAAGTTCAGCCCGGTCATGGATGCTGGACCCCTCCGGTGTAGAACGGATCGCATTCAACATCATTGAACAGATCTATAACTCGCTCCACCACGTCAGTAAGCGGTCCGAGCAGCTCAGCCAGAAATTCCGGGTCCGCGATCTCCGGATCGTCGAATTCACCCTGAATGCTCTGTTCCACAATCGCGCAGCCCTCTATGTCAACAACCGCCACCTTCATATCCTCGAACCTCGAATTCACAAAATTAAGCCCCCCTTTCATGGCCAGCCGGTTTTTCGGTGTGGACAGGGCTACATCAATTGACCAGGCTATACCTTCTATGATCTCCCACTCGGAATAGAGCACCCTGACGGTAGTCTGCTCTCCCGTATCAATAAAAATGCTGCCGAAGTCGTAACCTTTGCTGAGGATCGCTCCTAATGGTCCGGCTACAAATAATGCCCCGGCATCCACCAGATCAAATCTCTGGGTATCCTGATAATCATCCAGCATTTCGTCCATATCCAAACCGTAAAAAACAATGTCCCTGCCTGAAAGTTCGGCCCGGCCGTTCATACTGGCAACCATCTCAGACGGTTCAGTACCGGTGAATCTAAGCTGGGTGATAAAATCGAGTGTACCTTCGGCCTGCGATTCTTCCTGGAAGGTTTCCAGGAAGCGCACAACCTGAAAATCGGCCAGTTCCAGCTCAAGGAAATGATCCGGCACGTCTTCCGCAAAATCACTTTCCAGCCGGCCCTGAAGACGGCCGCCTAAAACATCGCCTGTAAGTTCTTCAAAAACCACCTTTCCGTCTTGAGCTAAGACTTCGACATGCAGTTCTGTGACTATGTAATCAGCAAAGTTGACACTGGAGCATGCCAGTTCGCCCTGGAAAGCGGGTAGGTTGATCCCTGCTGCTTCCGGAGCAGCCGGTTTCCAGTCAAATTCCACCATGGTCCAGTCGCAGCTCCGGGCTTCCACCCGTTCTCCGGATTCATGGTCGGTAAAGACCAGGTCAACATCCCGAACTTCAAAGCGCCGCAGATCAAAGGGTTCTGGTTCTGTTGGTTCTTCATCGGGTTCAGGCATAAAGTTGAGTTTTCCGTGCACATCCCGCTCCAGCTGAAAATTGGGGTTAATCAGCTCAACCTCAGTGACATCAACCCTGCCCCGAAGTAAAGGCAGAGTCCGGAGCCTAATTTCCATGCTTGGGGCCTGGATCCATTCAGTGTCGCCGTTGCGGATGTGAAAATCTTCAATTCTCAGGCCGGGAGAAGGAAGGAATAGAAGCCTGGCCGGGCCTTCCACCCTGACCTGCATCCCCAGAGTTTCGGACGCTTCCTGTTCCACCCGGTTCTTTAACGCTTCTGACTCCCTAAAAGCCCAGGCAGTAAAAAAAACAAGCAGAACCATCAAAAGCAGCAGGCCCAGACCGATATACAGGATTTTGCGCGACATACCGGACATATATTTGTGCTCCATAAACGGGCCGGTAACCCGCTCTATATTTGACTGACCCAACAAAAATCACCAGCATTACATTATGGTTCTTCCGGTTCAAGCGTACTCGGCTTTTGAAAATGACTCCAGGAATATGAACCGCCCGTTGGGGCCAAAGCATAAGATATTTTTGTCTCTCGCCCGCTTCGAAGACTCCGCTTGAGCCACCCTAGTTAAATCCTCTTCGAGGTGCTTACGCATTTAACGGGACAGGCAGAGCCTGGGAGAAGAGAGAAGGCATTTTTTCATTACTGCGAGTAGCAGTAATGAAAACGATTCAAACAAGTTTTTTTATTCAAGTATTAATTTAAGCTAAGAATTCTAACCCAGCCGGTCAAGAAAGATTACTCCAGGCCAATCGTTTTTTGCAAAAGGGGTATTGATTTTCATGCCATGAGAAAATTATTCAGGATGTTCCGGATATAATTAAAAACGTTTAAAAGGAGGACGAAGATGAAGGGTGTTGTTATATTGATTATTGGTGTTATTATCGGTGCCGGTGTGATTTTATTCCTGACAACCGGCGGGATGGAAGACAACGCCGTAGAGGATCGAATGGAAGCTCTGGAGTTGCGGGCTCAGGATATTCAGGAAGAACTGGCCGAGACAGGCCAGGTAGTGCGGCGTAAAGCAGATGAAATCGGTGACGAGGCCATTGATGCGGCTGATGATCTGCGCATATCGGCCACCATTGAATCCAGGCTGGCCACAGACCCCGAGTTGTCCGTATTTGATATTTCAGCTTCGACTTCAGAAGGCAGAGTCACTCTGACAGGTACGGTGGAATCGGCGGAACATGTCGGCAGAGCTACGGCACTGGCTCTGGAAACTGAAGGAGTTCGCGAGGTGGTTTCAACGATCAGGGTGGAGTAAATCTTTAGAGACCTGCTTATCCCCTCCCCTGACCTGATTTGACACCCAGACAAGTGTTCTTAACTTTTCATGACCATCAGGACTCAAAATATTCTTTTGTGTTTTAGTGCCTTACTCCTGAAACCCTGCTTGCCCCGTGAATCTCTTTCATTTCACTGGGGTCACAAAAAACAAGAAATTTTGAACCACGCTTTCAGCTCGACAGGCCGGGCACACAGGACACAAAGTTAAATACGCGAAGCAGATAAATTGTCCAAAACCGGGATACGGTTTTGGACAAGGCTGTCTTTTCATTTGCAGCTACCCGGCAAATGAAAAAAACCTTCCTATCTTTCTTTGCGACCTTTGCGTCTTGAGTGAGTCTTAGAACGGGCGGTTAATAGTTTTTTTTGGTTGCGGGCTATCCCGCGTTAGAAGTCAGAAGAGAGGTATTTTTATGAATAAAATGAAGTTGTTCACACCTGGTAAGATCGGAAGCATTGAAACCAAGAACCGTATCTTCATGGCTCCTATGGTCCGCAACTATGCTGAACCGGACGGAGTGGTCAATGACAAATACATTGCCCACTGGACCCGGATTGCCAGGGGCGGCGTGGGCTGCATGACTTTGGAAGCTTCTTTTGTAAGCCCTGAAGGAAGAGGTTTTGCAAGGCAGATCGGCATTCATGATGACGGAACAATAAAAGGACTGCAAAAGCTTACTGCTGAATCCCACAAACAAGGAGCAATCGCCGGTGTTCAGCTTCATCATGCAGGACGCCAGACATCAGAAAACATTACCGGGGAGTCTCCGGTGGCCCCCTCTTCCATCAAGGATCCGGTTATGGGGGAAACTCCCAGAACTCTTGAGTCGGAAGAAATCCCGAAGATCATTGAAGCTTATGCTGTCGCGGCTGAACGGGCGCGGGCCGCGGAGTTCGATTACATCGAAGTTCACGCGGCTCACGGATATCTGATAACCCAGTTTCTTTCACCTTTTTCCAACACCCGGGATGATGATTACGGAGGCAGCTTTGATAATCGTTTCCGCTTTCTTCTGAAGACAATCGATGCGATCCGGCAAAAGGCAGGAGAGGATTTTCCTATGATCGTCCGTCTTTCCGGAGAAGAACTGGTGGAAGGCGGTCTGACCATGGAAGATACTCTTGAAATCGCAGGACGACTGGAGGACTTGGCTGTGGACGCTCTTCATATATCCGCGGGCAACTATGCTTCCTTTCCTCAAGGGTACATGATCCAGCCCATGGCTATACAAGATGGCCCTCTGGTGCGCATGGCAGCGCGGGTAAAAGAGGCGGTGAGCATCCCGGTGATTGCCGTGGGTAAAATCCGTAGCCCGGAATTGGCCGAGAAAGTGCTTAATTCCGAAAAGGCGGATTTTATCGCCCTGGGACGTCCCTTGCTGACAGACCCGGATTGGCCTCTCAAGGCCATGGAGAATAGAGACACGGAAATCAACCGGTGTATAGCCTGCAACCAGGGCTGCATCAGCCGGCTCTTTGTTCAGGATGATGTCTGGTGTACCATAAACCCGGAAGTCTCACGGGAGCAGAGATTTGAAAGAAAGACAGCGCCTGAAAAGAAAAAAGTGCTCGTGGCCGGAGGCGGCCCGGGTGGGATGCAGGCTGCCATAACCGCTGCGGAACAGGGTCATGAGGTTGTTCTCCTGGAAAAACAAAACCGTCTTGGGGGTCAGCTGCATGCTGCTGCCGCAGCCCCGCATCGAATCGGCTGGGAAGAATTGCTGCAATACATGATTCAAAAGATACATCGGCTTGAAATTGAAGTGCGGTTGAACAGCGAGGCTACAGTTGAAGTCGTCAAATCAGAAAATCCTGACGCGGTGATTGTCGCCACCGGTTCTACGGCATCAAGTCCCCCCATCGAAGGAATTTCCAACAAGAACGTGGTTCAAGGCAGAGACATTCTGGTGGGTCAAGCCTCAGTTAAAGGAAAAGTAATCGTGGCCGGCGGCGGAGCCACTGGCGCGCAAGTAGCTGAATTTTTGAAGGATAAAGGTCATCCGGTGACCATCGTGGAAATGGTGGAAGAGATAGCGGCGGATGCCGCGCAATCAGACGGATATCTGCTGATCAAGCGCCTGGAGGAAAAGGGCGTCGAGTTTCGCATCAGGACCAGAATCATGGAAATCCGGGAGAAGAGCATCCTTGTGGAATCAGACAAAGGAGAAGAAGAACTCAAAGCAGATACCGTGGTCTTGTGCCTGGGCTCTCAGCCTGACAACAGTCTCGGGGACGCTCTCAAGGATAAAGTCCCCCGGCTTGTTGTAGTGGGTGATGCCCTGGAGGCCAGGCAGGTAACCGAGGCAATGGCTGAAGGAGCTCTAGCCGTTATTGAGCTTTGAATTTTTGGTTCTCCATCGGCCATTTCTATCCTGGCAAATATCACGGCATGCCTGTGGACTCTATCCTCAGGTGTTAGACAGAATCATTGGTTAATATACTCCAATGAAGAATGGTGCAGGACGATGCGCAGGTTCCCGTCGTCATCCTTTACAAAGCCCCAGGTCTTATCCACTGTTGTGACATTGCCGTCTTGTCCGGTGAAGTGAACCTTCCCCATCGTGCTGGCGCTGTTGCCGGAGATAAAAAAGGCTACATTTTACGCCTCACACCTGGTCCAACCTTTCAATGCAAAGCCGGTGTCGTTCGGAAATGCAGAGTCCCCGCCGATGAAATAAGATAATGCGCCGGCCGGCGTCGTTCGAAAAGTCTGAGGAGTTGTAGCTAAGGTGGGCTTAAACAGGACCGCTCCCATCTGATAGCCGTAAGCTTCATCAATTACCCGCTCAGCCAGCGCCCTGGCCTGAGAATGACCATCCCCGGCATATGTGTTGCTGATTTCAACAAGCGCTTCACACCAGTTCTGCTGCGCGGCCAGGAGTTCGTCTTCATTGATGGTCCGGTTGACAACTTCATATGCCGGGACAGGTGTACTTACTGCAAACAAGACAGCCATGGCTACAAAAAGAGCTAATTTCATCGAGTTCTCCTTACTGTTCCTGGTTAGTTTGATATGAATTCCGCGCCGGATGTTGAAAGCAATCCAAGGGAAAAAGTTAGGACCTTTGCGACCTGAGCGAGTCTTTAAACGGGAGGTTCATGATCTCTTTCTTGGGTTGCGGGTATGACCCGCGTTATTCGGCCTGTATTGGGCTTCCAGGTCCGCGCCTTTTTTGGTTTTCAGGCTGTCCCAGCTGTATTCGTCCGGGATGCCTGCATCCTTTTTGTAAATCTTGCCGTATTCATCAGCCATCTTGAGAAACAAAAGGTAGGTGAGCTGCTCCAGATAATCGCCGTAACTTACCCCGTCATCACGAAGGGTATGGCAGAAACTCCAACCGACCCTCCCGACCACAAGCTGCATCAATAGGGGGATGGCTGTCATGTCCTTTGGAGACAAAACCAAAACGTGGACATGGTTTGATGTGACCGTAAAATTCAATACTGGAACTTCATAGCGATTTGTGCCTTGATATAGCCATTTCACCCAAAACTTGCGATACGTGGAGAAATCAAGAAAAAATTCTCTACCATGGCAACGATGAGTTATATGCCAGACATGGCCAGGTATAA
>SKKD01000147.1 GCA_007121655.1 Desulfonatronovibrio sp.
ATATAAATATGAAACCCGTCCTGTTGCTCGATAATATCCGTATTAGGCGTAAACTTGGGGAGAGTTTTAGTCTCTTTCTTCTGTACTTCACCGGCCATAAAACCACCTCCTTCATTACTGTGCAGTAATGCTGATTTTCTTGGGTTTGGCTTCATCAGCCTTTGGGATAACTATCTCCAGGATTCCATCCTTCATTTTGGCATTGACCTTGTCAGGGTTAATGGAGACGTTCAGACTGACAACTCTTTGAAACAAACCCGTAGGCCTTTCCTGTCTGTAATAACTTCCTGTCCCGTGCTTTCTGTTGCCCTTGATGACCAGGCTGCCGTCTGTCAGGGTAATATCAATGTCTTCAATATCAACTCCGGGAATTTCAGAGAATACATAGATGTTTGAGTTATCCTCACTGATATTTACAGGGGGATAAGCGTTTCTTCTCTGACTAATTGTTGACGGTCTCCAGGTCTCATCGAAAAATCTGTCCAGTTCCCTCGGCAAATTATAAAAACTGCTGAAATCAATTACCATGGTTGTCACCTCCATGCTTATTTTTGAAATTAATAAGCAAAAAAAATACCGTGTCAAGAGTTCCGGGTTGAAGGCTTGCGGAAATAAAAGAATATATGGGGGGTTATGATCAAATGCATGATTCAGAGATTCATGGGAAGAGATGAAGAGATAATAAAGCGGTCTTGAATTATCCAAAGGGCTTGAGGGGAAATTTGCCCGCAATGAAGCCGGGATTTAAACTAAAACCGGACAGTCATTGCGGGTGAATTTATCAGTCACTCCGAAAACGGTTCTTTTTCCTTTTGGCTGCGTCAACCTGCACAATTACTTTATCTACGTATTAAGAAACGCCTCCTCAAAAGTGATTGAATTGGCTTACTTGCCAAGAGAAAAAATTCCTCGTTTCCGTAAAGAAAAAAGGCAGTTCCAGCATCCGGAAAGTAAGATCTTCCGGATGGAAACTAATTGTGGTTCCTCGACACAATGAATGGATTTGAACAAATAGTTCAGCTTTTTTTACGTGCATTAAGTTTCCTGGAGTGGGCGAGAGATACCCTCTTTAGCTGCTGCCCCGCAGCAGATAAAAGGATTATCCCATCTGCGTAGATCTGCGAGATCTGCGGTTAAATCTTTTGGCTTCATTCTTCAAGCATCAAGGCAAAGATAAAGAGTTTTTAGCCGCTGATGGCGCTGATCTACGCTGATAAGAGATATTAGTTCTGGTTCCTGGACACTAATGAGTGGACTTGAACAAAATCAACGGCTAACGTCGAAGAGCCCTAATTGTTACTTAAGAGAGATTAAATTTTACATGCAGTGCGCAAATCAGCGGTTGCATCGGTCTTTTCCCATGAAAAATCAATGTCTTCTCGACCAAAATGGCCGTAACAGGAGGTTTTTTTGTAAATCGGCCGGAGCAGATTGAGCCTTTTGATGATATGGTAAGGCCTTAAATCAAAGACTTCCTTTACCGCCTGAGTCAGGGTTTCGTCAGAAACCTGGCCCGTCCCCCATGAAGTTACCAGCACGGAAACCGGCTCTGCAACGCCAATGGCGTAAGCCACCTGAACCTCACACCGGTCAGCCAGGTCCGCTGCAACGATATTCTTGGCGATATACCTGGCCATGTATGTTCCCGACCGGTCAACCTTGGAAGGATCCTTGCCGGAAAAAGCGCCTCCGCCATGGTTGCCCATGCCGCCGTATGTGTCCTGAATTATCTTTCTGCCGGTCAGACCGCAGTCCGCCTTTGGCCCACCATCTACGAAGCGCCCGGTTGTATTGATGAAAATCCGCATGTCTTTATCTATCATGCTTTCAGGCAGCACCTTGAATATAACCTCTTCCTTGACGGCATCCACCAGATCTTCATAGGATATGTTCTCATTATGCTGACAGGCCACCACAACGTCATTGATACGGCTTGGACTTCCGTTAATATATTCAATGCTGACTTCTGTTTTTCCGTCGGGCCGCAAAAAATCAAGGATGTTGTTTTTGCGCACATAAGCCAGGCGTCTGGATAATTTATGAGCGTAATAAATGGGTGCAGGCATAAGGGTCTTGGTTTCTTTGACCGCAAAACCGAACATCATGCCCTGATCCCCTGCTCCCTGCTCTTCGGGATTCTTGCGATTAACACCTACGGCTATATCAGGAGACTGCTTGTCTATTGAAGAAATCACCGCGCAGGTTTCATAATCAAAACCCATGTCGGAATTATTGTAGCCGATCTCCTTGACTGTTTCTCTGACAATACTTGGCAAATCGGCATATACGTCAGTACTGATTTCTCCGGCAATAAAAGCCAGGCCTGTAGTGACCAGGGTTTCACAGGCAACCCTTGCGTGGGGATCCTGGGCGATTATGGTGTCCAGGACAGAATCTGAAATCTGATCGGCAACCTTGTCAGGATGCCCTTCGGTTACTGATTCCGAAGTGAAAAAGTAACGGCTGTTGGACGAGATCATAAATTTCCTCCATTTTTTTGTTTTCTATCCGGAGTGATGATTCCTCCGGACATAAGCAGTTTAAAAGAATCCTCCACGCTCATATCAAGGGGTATAGTCTCATCTTCTGGAACCATGAGATAAAAGCCTGAAGTCGGGTTTGGGGTGGTTGGCACGTAAACATTTATCATTTTTCGCTTGGTTTTTTCCTGGAGTTCTCCAACTGAAATTCCGGTAACATAAGCCATGGCGTAAATATTATCCTTGGGATACTCAATGAGCACCACGCGCTTAAAGTCCTGTGAAGTGCCTGTAGCTATGGTGTTGATGAGTTGCTTGACCGCTGTGTATACTTTATTGACTATGGGAATATAGTTGATGATTCCTTCCCACATGTTGACCAGTTTTTTGCCGAGATAATTGCGCACGAACAGACCGGATAAAATCAATATAACAACAAGTACGATAAGACCCAGGCCGGGAACCGGAAAAGGAAGATAATTTTCGGGCCTGTATTTCCCGGGAATAATGAGCAGTATCTGGTCCAGCCAGCCGATAGTCAGTCTTAAAAGAAAGAAAGTAGCAGCTATTGGAGTCAAAAAGAGAAGGCCGGCCAACAGGTTGACCTTCAAAAATTTTCTGGTTCGCCCAAAAAGAGTTAGTTTTTCAGGTTTGTCATCCATTGCTCACTTCTTTGATCTTGTTCTGGTCATCGACAAAGACCAGAACCGGTTTATGGGAGTAGGCTTCATCCGGGTCAAGGCCCACGTAGGCGGCAATAATCACTCTTTGTCCCGCCTTGCCTTTAAGGGCAGCCGCTCCGTTAAGCATGATTTCACCTTTTTTTCCTTAAATGGCGTAAGTGGTCAGCCGTTCCCCATTATCCAGATTATACACATCCACCTGCTCAAAAGGGATGATACCGGAAGCTTTCAGCAGTTCGGGGCAGATAGCCAGGCTGCCCTCGTAATCAATATCCGCACCGGTCAAAACAGCCCGGTGAATCTTGGCCTGCAAAAAATTTCTTATTTTCATAAATAATCAGCTATAAATCAATGTTATCAATTAACCTGGCCCGCCCAAGCCTTACAGCCACGGCCAGAAAAGTG
>SKKD01000186.1 GCA_007121655.1 Desulfonatronovibrio sp.
AAGTATCTTAGTTCCAGATATCATCCTCTTTACCTGACGGCGGTTCAGTCATTTCTCGGCGCGATATTCTTTTTTCCCCTGATGCTGATCTCCCCTGGGGGAGTTCCTTCAAGCTTTCCCTTTATTCCCACCCTGGCCGTTGTTTACCTGGGTCTGGTGGTTACTCTGGTGGCCTACACCTGCTATAATTACGGGGTAAGCAAGATACCTGCTGGACAGGCATCCTCATTTATAAACCTGGTTCCGGTTTTTACTGTTCTCCTGGGATGGATGATCCTTGGAGAAAGGTTTACAATGTTTCAGTTTTTTGGGGTTTTTTTGGTTTTTTCCGGGGTTGTCTTCAGTCAGGTGAAGGATGCAGCCAGAAAAAAAACCGGCAATTTCAATGAACTTAAAGGGATATAAAAAAGGTGATAATTATTTCGGGTTATGTTAAGATTTATCTGCACTTTAAATATTTTAACCCATGTTGTCTCTTTGATTGTACAGCATATAAAATTACATTATGTACCTGGCTTTTAAAATCATAAATAAACAGAAACATTACTTTATTCGAAAATCTGTATTTGTAGACGGGAGTTACGTATCCAGAGAATTGATGTGCCTGGGGCCTGATCCTTCCAGACATATAGTTTATCCCGGCGGCAGAAGTTTCTATATCCATGAGGATGTAGAGGAAAGACTCATCAGTCAGGGAGTTACCCCTGACTATGACCGTCTGGAGAGCATATTCTGGCCATTTGTAAAGCCCGACATCAGAAGGTCACTGCAGGGGTTTATGTCCAGGGATGATTCATCCGGTTTCACTTCAAAAATCAGCACCCGGGAAGACGACTTTATCCGGAACCACCTGCATCAGGTGGACAGGCGAAGATACAACTATCTTCGTTTGGGTGAACTTGATCAATCCAGACTGACCCGTGTTCCGATCAAATTTTACCGGCCGCTGGCCTTTAAATCCCGTGATGAACTTGAACACCTGTTTATGAGAATGGAGAACAAACTTGAGCCCTCAGAGTTAAGTCTTTACGTATATTCTTTTTTTTATCTTCGAAGGTTTTTCACAGAAATGATTGCCGGTAATATGCCCCAGGGACTTGATCAGCAAAAACTGGATACACTGTTCATAAGGGAAATCTGTGCCCTGAACAAGGAGGATCTGTTTTGGAAAGGTGAATACAAACCGGATGCTCTACATCCTTATCTTGTTCGTTATGTGATCATGTTTTTTGACTATCCACTTGGTTCCGACAGTTTTCTGCGGGAGCACATGCAGGATTTTTATGCCCGGACCAGGCAAAGATTCGGCACTTTAACTCCCAAAAAACCTGATTTCAGTGAGGATGAAGCAGGCAAGATAATGGGAGTCCCCCCAAAAAGCCTTTATGCCATGTCAAAAAAAGAATTGACCAGGATATACCGGGGCCGGATAATGAAAATGCATCCGGACAAGGGTGGCGATCACAACAAATTCATCAAGCTCATGGAAATTTACCGGATCTTGTTGAGCAGAAAAAACAGGTAACTAAGTTAATGAAGTAGAGGCAATGGAGTTTCGACAATGAACAAAGATACTGATGAACGCGACCTTTTGCGCCTGCTTTCGGGCATGACCCGTCTGATGCAGGGATGTCCTGAAGAATCAGATATTTTAAATGTGGCCTGGTGGTATTTGCCTGTAATGTTCAGAAATTACGACGGTCAGCTCCATCTTCCGGACAGTCCGACCGGAATTCAAAGTACTTCACTTCAATGGGGTCCGGGCACGGTTTTTCCTTTATTGCCTGATCCTGACTTTTGTCCTGCACAGAGAAAGGGCACAATCGTTATGGCAGGGGATCAAGATTGTCCGGGTTGTATCCGGACCGGGGATTGGGGATGTTGTGTTCCAATGCCTTTTCATGATCAGTCGATGGGGATGTTGCGTCTTGTGCAAAACGCGGGAAAAGAGAAAAGTTTGATCAAAAATAAAGACCGGATTCTGGGTCTGGTTTCAGTTGTGGCTGAAAGTTTGACCTTGGCTATAGATAATTTGCGGAGGAATCATCTTCTTGAAAAAGCATCCCTGCGCGATCCTCTTACCGGACTCTTTAATCGTCGTTATCTGGATGATTGTATTTCTCAGACAATGTCCCGGGCTAAAAGATTTGAGCAAGAATTCGGTCTGATTTTGTTTGATGTCGATTTTTTTAAACAATTTAATGATCAATGGGGACATGTTGCCGGAGATGAAGCATTGAAAGCCATAGGGAAATTTCTTCTTAAAAACCTGCGTGAAGGTGACGTACCCTGTCGGATCGGAGGGGAAGAATTTTTAGTGGTGCTTCACGACTGCAATTATGAGGACGCATTGATCAAGGCAGACGAACTTCGTCGGGGAATATGTCAGTTTGCACTTAAATCCGCTTCCGGTCAGCGAATGGGATTGACCATATCAGCCGGAGTTGCAACATATCCCGTACACGGGGACAATTTCAAAAAACTGTACTCCAGGGCGGACCGGGAATTATACAAGGTTAAGAAGATCAATCGAAACCAGATCCCCAAGTGCAATGAATAATTTTTGAACCCCGAAGCTGCGTTATCATGCAACCAGGCAGTTCAAAATTTTTTGGACATTCTGTGTTCCAGCCTGCCGATTATCCTGGAGCAGGTAAATGTTAGCGAGAAGTACAGGATGGCAATGGTTATCCATATTTCAAAAGTTTTATAAGTGGCGGCCATGAGTTCCATGCCCTGGAAGGTCAGTTCCTGGATGGAAATAACCGAAACAATAGCTGAATCCTTGATGGTTGAGATAAATTGCCCTGCCAGGGGTGGCAGGCTGCGTTGATAAGCCTGGGGTAAAATTACCAGGCGGAGTTGCTGTCTTTTATTGAATCCCAGTGCTGCTGATGCTTCCCATTGTCCCCTGTGTATGGAATTAATCCCTCCCCTGATTATCTCAGCAATATACGCCGCTTCATATATGGCCAGAGTGATCACTGCCGCCAGAAAAGATGAAAATTGTCCGGCTGGGGCAAAGAAAAAGGCCAGGATCCTCTGGGTTTCATCAGATCTGTTCCTGAAAAAATCGTCTGCTCCCAACAAAGGCATAATTTGATCGCTGACAAAGAAATAAAAAATAAAAATCAGCACCAGGGGAGGAATATTTCTAATGGTCTGCACATAACTGAATCCCAGGAGCTTCTGCAAAAGATTGCTGCTGGTTCTGAACAATCCGATAATTGTTCCAAGGATTATGGCCAGGAGGGTAGCCCAGATACTTAATCTGATAGTGGTAAAAAAGCCCCGCGCAAGCATACCCGGCACCCATGAACCGGTTTGCTCGTCATAACGATAGATATAATTTAATATAAAAGACCATTCCCAGTTATAGTCCAGCCCTTTCACAACCCTGATGTATATAAAAATACCTGCTCCAATGAGTAGGATAATTACAACAATATCAAGCAGGGTGATTCTGGGCTTATAGAAGATCAAGACTGAAATCCCGCCATTTTATCGGCCCCCTTGAAAAGGGTGCGACAGTCCCGGGGGCAAGTTTGCGTTGCCAGCTCGGGGCGCAGGTTATAAAAACAACCTTAGTCTGGGTCATGTCCGGACTCAATGTTTTTTCAGAATAGTGGAGTTAAACCCTGTATCGAGCTGAGAAGTATTCTCGAAAACGAGCATGTTTTTTAGCTTATGATATACCTTATTAATGGTATCATCAGGTGTTGAAGCTCCAGCGGTAAGTCCAAAACTGGAAAAGCCGGAAATTATATCAAGGCTGATTTCATTTTCGGTTTCTATGTGAAAGCAGGCAGAACAATGTTCCATGGCTACCTTGCATAATCTTCTGGTGTTTCCGCTGTCTTTCCCTCCCACAACTATCATGCAGTCGACCTGCTTGGCTATTTCAATTGTCTCCACCTGTCTGTTTTTGGTTGCGTCGCAAATGGTGTCAAGAATTAGAAGGTCATGGGCAAGTTTTTTTTGCAGATAAGCGCTGATAAGTTCAAACTGTTCCTTGTCCTGAGTGGTTTGGGCAGCAAGACGGTAATGCTTTCCAGCTTCAATATTAAGGGATTTAAGCTGTTTCATGTCCTCAAAAAGATGTGCCCTTGAATTGGCGTAACTCAGAAGGCCTTTCACCTCGGGATGATCTGATTCTCCATACAAAAGAAGACATTCATAACTTTGACTGTCTTTGGCGATTAGTAGCTGAGCCTTTTTAACCTTGGGACAAGTGGCGTCGATTATGCTGACATTTCTTTTAGTGAGTTTGTCTTCAATTTTCAGGGGGATGCCATGTGCCCTGATAAGCACGATATCACCCGGTTCGGGTTCATTCCAGTCCTCAGTTATCCTGACTCCTTTTTCCTTATAAAAGGCAAGCACCTGAGGGTTGTGGATAATGGGGCCAAAGGTGAAAATCTGTCTATGGCTTATTTGTTCCAGAGCCATGTTCAGCTTGCTTAAAGCCAGGCTTACACCCATACAAAAGCCCGCGCTTTCGGCTAGCAGGATGTCGGTCTTCACTTAAACCTCCAATGTTTCTTAACAGATCCGGGCAACAGCCTTTTGAATATTCTCCCAATCCTTGCACATTATGATCTCTTTTCGCAACTCCTTTGCTCCGGAGATTTCCCTGATCATTCGGGGAAGAACAGTGCGCATTTTCAAAATTCCTTTTTGGGATGGATAATATTTCTGGTAATAGTAAATCATTTTAAGGCACATGTCCCGCAGATTTGAACGATCATAATCAGCTCTGAAATTCTTTTTTCTGAGATTTATATATTGTTCAAAAATGGAAGGATTATTCAATGCGCCCCTGGCAAACATTACGTTGTCAACGCCTGTCTGGCGGACACATTTCAGGGCATCTTCGGCCGTAAAAAGATCTCCGCTGGCGATTATCGGAATCCGGGTCGCCTTTTTTAATCTTCTCAGGGCTTCCCAACGGGCTGCTCCGGAAAAAAGCTGACCTGCAGTCCGTGGATGAAGGGTAATCCATCCAATTCCGGAATCAGACAACCTTTCCGCCAATTCAAGATAAACCTGGCTTTCATTGTTCCAGCCCAGTCGGATTTTAATTCCTGCCCGTCCGGGACCGGCAGCATCAGACATGATCAGAGCTAATTCAATGATCAGGTCAGGATTTTTTAAAAGTGCGGCTCCTGATCCTGTTTTGGCAACTTTTTTTACGGAACATCCGCAGTTGAGGTCAAAAAAACGAAAACCATGATCCAGGAGTATGGACATGGCCTTGCTGATTACCAGAGGTTCGCTGCCGTAAAGCTGAACAACAAGAGGATAGTCCCCGGGACAGGTCTCCAGAAGCTCAAGGGTATTTCTGGTCTGATAAATTAGCCCTTTTGGGCTGATCATTTCTGTGAAAGAAGCGCTGCAGCCATAATGCCTGCATAAAAGCCTGAAAGGAAGATCAGAAAAACCGGCCAGCGGAGCAAGCCATGGCTGGTCCGGATGAATAGGCAAACATGAAACCGAAGAAGGAGAAAGATTTTTATTTGACAATATCACCTTACAGTTCCGTTTCTCTTTTAATTATTGCTCCGGTTCCGGATAACTTCTTCTCCATGCTCTCATATCCCCGGTCCAGGTGGTAAATTCTCTGGACCTCTGTTGTTCCCCTGGCCCGGAGAGCGGCCAGGACCAGGCTGGCACTGGCCCTGAGATCAGAAGCCATGACCGGAGCGCCTTTCAGCTCGGCCCCGCCCCTGATCACGGCATTCTGGCCGGAAAGTTTAATTTTGGCACCCATTCGGATAAGTTCAAGGGCGTGCATAAACCGGTTTTCAAAAATGGTTTCCCGGATCATTCCCGACCCGTTAGCCACGCACATTACAGCCATTATCTGAGCCTGCATATCAGTAGGAAAGCCTGGATAAGGCAGTGTAACCACGTCAACGCAAACCAGATCCCCTTCCGCTTTAACCCTGACCCCAGGAGACTCTTTATCAATATAAACTCCCATTGCCCGGAACTTGGCTATAACAGCTTCCAGCTCTTCAAACGGACAGTTGGTCAAAAGCAGGTCACCACCGGTTATAGCTCCTGCGGCCATGTAAGTGCCGGCTTCTATTCGATCCGACATTACCCTGTATCTACTTCCGGAAAGGGAGGTGACGCCGGTTATTTTAATGATGCTTGTGCCCTGCCCGGTTATTTTTGCGCCGCATGCATTTAGAAAATTTGCCAGGTCCGTCACTTCCGGTTCCCTGGCGGCATTTTCAAGAATCGTCTCCCCTTTTGCCAGGCTGGCTGCCATGAGCAGATTTTCCGTCCCCCCGACAGTAGGAAAATCAAAAACAATATGCGCTCCCCTGAGCCGTTTACATGCACCCATTATATAGCCAGATTCCAGGTTAAACCGGGCCCCCATCTGTTCCAGCGCTCTTAAATGCAGGTCTACCGGGCGCGATCCGATAGCACATCCACCCGGCAAAGCCACTTTGGCGCGCCCAAGTTTTGCCAGAAGGGGACCAAGACAAAGAACAGAGGCCCGCATGGTGCGGACCAGGTCATACGGAGCCTCCGGAACAAGATTCCCTGCGCTGATTTCAACTTCGTGATTGCCGTTGAAAACGGAGTGGCAACCTAGCAAAGTCAACAATTCCAGTGTAGTCTTTATGTCCTTAAGTTTGGGTACATTTTCAAGCACTACATCGCCGTCCGCCATAAGAGCTGCAATAAGTATGGGAAGAGAAGCATTTTTTGACCCGCTGATCCTGATTTCTCCCCTGAGCCTTGTCCCGCCTTCTATTATCAATTTATCCATTATGTTCTCGAATTTGTTTTAAAATTTATTCTCAAATGCGCCGCCAGCCATTATTCAGTGCAGATTTCTCATAAACCGTCATGCACATCCCCACGTCTGTATATTTTCTGCATCCAATGCTGTAAACCTTTTTCTCCTTGACTAAACCGTCATTGATGAGGCAAATAATCCGGTGATGTCGCAAAATTTCCAATACATATCATTATCTGAGAATTATTTCCTTCAGCCTGCCGAGGAGAAAAAATATGGTCTTTGACGTACAAAACGAAACCATGCCCAGGGATGAACTGGAAAGTCTTCAGCTTAAAAGACTCAAATATCTTGCCGGGAAAGTCTACCATAATGTTCCCTTCTATAAACAGAAATTTGATGAAATGGGCATCAAGCCCGAAAGCATTAAGTCAATTTCCGATTTAAAAAACCTTCCATTTACAGAAAAACAAGACCTTCGCAACAATTATCCTTTTGGACTTTTTGCTGTTCCCAGAGAAAGCGTGGTCAGGGTCCATGTTTCATCAGGCACAACCGGCAAGGCCACGGTAGTCGGCTATACCCAGAGGGATGTGGACAACTGGGCCAGGCTCATGGCCAGGTCTTTTGAGTCCTGCGGGGTAAACAGCACTGACATTGTCCACAATGCCTACGGGTATGGGCTTTTTACCGGAGGTCTGGGCGCGCATTACGGTGCTGAAGTCCTGGGGGCGACGATCCTTCCGGTTTCCGGGGGGGCCACCAAACGCCAGGTCATGCTCATGAAGGATTTCGGCCCCACTGTACTCTGCTGCACTCCTTCCTATGCCCTGCACCTCTATGAGACCGCTCTGGCCAACGGCATCAGCATGGAAGACCTCAAACTCCGGGTCGGAATATTCGGGGCCGAGCCCTGGACAGAGGAAATGCGTCAGGATATTCAGAACAAACTTCGCCTCAAGGCATTGGATATATATGGATTATCTGAAATAATGGGCCCGGGAGTGGGTATAGAATGCATAGCTGCACAAGATGGGCTGCACATCTGGGAAGATCATTTTCTGATGGAAATAATTGATCCCGAAACCGGAGAATCTTTGCCTCCGGGGGAAAAAGGCGAACTTGTCATTACCACCCTGACCAAAGAAGCCCAGCCTCTGATCCGTTACAGGACAAGGGATATAACCAGAATTAATCCCATTCCATGCAGATGCGGCCGGACTCATTACCGCATAGAACGCATAACCGGCAGAAGTGATGACATGCTTATAATCCGGGGGGTAAATGTATTCCCGTCACAGATTGAAAGCATACTTCTTGAAACTGAGGGGCTCTCACCTCATTACCAGCTAATAATTGACCGCAAGGGATCCATGGATATCCTGGAAGTACAGGTGGAAGTGGATGAAAAGCTGTTTTCCGATGAAATCAAGCATCTCCAGAACATGGAAAAAAAGATCATGTCACATATTAAGGAATTTCTGGGAGTAACCGCCAAGATTACAATGGTGGAACCCAAAACCATTGCCAGATCGGAAGGCAAGGCCAAGCGGATCATTGACAGAAGGAATGTATAAAAAAGAGCCGTTAACCAGGAGGTTAATTATGAAAGTCGAACAGATATCGATATTTCTTGAGAACAGGGCGGGAAGGCTGGCGGATGTAACCAGAACTCTTTCTGAGGCGGGAGTAAACATCAGGGCTCTGTCTCTGGCCGACACCACGGACTTTGGAATTCTCCGGCTCATAGTCACGGATCATGAAAAAGCCAAACAGGCACTCAAGGAAAACGGCTTCACAGTGGGACGAACAAACGTGGTGGCCGCCGAGGTTCAGGACAAGCCTGGCGGACTTCATTCCATCCTTTCCATGCTCAGTGAAAACGGAATTAACGTTGAATACATGTATGCCTTTGTCCAGCAGAGCGGCAAAAATGCCGTGCTGATATTTCGTTTTGACAGGACTGATGAAGCCATTGAAACACTGCAGAAACACGGAATAAGAATAATTCCCGGCAATGAATTATATAATATTTAGCCTGTTTTTTTTCAAAGCAATCATAAATAACCTTGACTGAGGCCTTGAGAACATTTAAAGAATATTCCTTCCGCATGGTGGGTGTAGCTCAGTAGGTAGAGCACCTGGTTGTGGCCCAGGTGGCCGTGGGTTCAAGTCCCATCACTCACCCCAAAAATTTCAAAGGGTTGCGTTTTCGACGCAACCCTTTTTTTCGGCTGTATTTTTGAAAATGGACCTCTGAAAAGGCTTATATTAAATTTAACTCCATTATTCAGACGTCATTCTCGCGCAGTAAATTCAGTATTTTTTAAACAAATTATTTCCGTCAAACCAAATATGCGGCTATTCCTGATTTCTTGTCGTGAGGAGCACCTGACCTTTCTGATTAATCTCCCGCTTTATCTCCTGGACCAGGGCATTTTTCTTCGCAGCTGTTAATTTTCGAACAGCAGACAGAATCTGTCTTACAGATGCAGGCAGAACCCTTAACCGATTTTTTATATGCCCTGAAAAAGCTTCTTACAACAAAAAGCAGAGAAAATACTATCAGCAAAATTATTATAATATTCTCAATCATTATCGTCTACCAGCCGGACTAAAATTTTTTCTGCGAACTTTCTTCCAATAACCAGATCCGTATCCCTGAACCTGAGCTTAAGCGGTCCCTTACCGTTAATGAACACCCGGACAATGGTTCCCGGAACCAGACCCAATGCGCAGAGCTTTGACAAAGCGCCTTTTCCGGCGTTCAGGTGAATTATCCTGACAGTACTCCCATCCGGGAACTGATCTATGGGCTTAGATTCTGTTTCTTGTTTTATAATCATAACTATTCTGTTGAAATCCTGTCAGGCCTGCTAAATGAACAGCTTAAGGGTCTGATATACAGCCGTGGAAAACCCGAAAGCAAAAACCGTATTAAAAACCATGGCGAAAACAGCCCATCTCCATGCTCCTGATTCCCGGGCTATGGCAACCACCGCCACAAAGCATGGTGCGTACAAAAGCACAAAAATTATGAGGCTCACCGCTCTCTTGGTATCCCAGTCAGGATCCTGCCTGATGTGGTCTGAAAGAGAAGTGGGATCATCCTCTTCCCCAGCCTCCAGTGAATAAGCGGTACCCAGAGTGGAAATTATCACTTCCTTGGCTGCAAAACCTCCGACCAGGGAAATGTTTATTCTCCAGTCAAACCCGGCCCAGCTGGTGACAGGCTCCAGGAAGGTTCCCATACGGCCTGCATAGGAATGGGCCAGCTGTCTTTCAGCCAGAACAAGCTCAATCTGTTCCTCCTCCAGTGTAATATCATCCGTGTTTGCGGGGAAACCTGGAGCAGTGTTTAACCCTCTGAAATCTCTTTCCGCAATCACCCCCTGGATTTCTTCATCACTGAAGCCATTGTCGGGCAGCTGGGGAAAGGTCATGGCGGCCCAGATCAGGATGGATATGGCCAGGATAATTGTACCGGCTTTTTTAATGTATTGCCAGGTACGCTCCCAGGTATGGATCAGAAGTCCCTGTAGAGTGGGCAGCCGGTAAGGGGGAAGTTCCATAACAAAAGGTGTTGCCGCCCCCCTGATAATGGTTGCGCGTAAAAGCTTGGATACCAGAAGAGCCGAAGCCCAGGCCAGGAGTGTGATCAGAAAAAGAGCCAAAGCTTGATTAGCCGGAAAAAACACACCCGCCAGCAGAAGAAAAATCGGCAGCTTGGCCCCGCAGGTCATAAAAGGTGCTGTAAGTACGGTAGCCAGCTTTTCCTTGGGACTCCTGAGTGTCCTGGCTGCCATGATGCCGGGTACTGCACAGCCTCCGGCAATTCCTCCGGATACGATAAAGGGCATGATGGAGCAACCATGCAGCCCGAAGTATCTGAACACACGGTCAAGCATATAGGCGACTCTCGCCATATAGCCGGAATCTTCAAGAAAAGCGATGCAGAAAAATATGATCATCAAAAGAGGGACAAAGCTTAACACAGCGCCAACGCCATCAATTATCCCGGAAGCCACAAGTGATTGTAAAAGACCGTCAGGCATCGTCCTTCTGACAACCTCGCCCATCCAGCCGAAAAAATCCTCTATCAGGCTTAGGGGAATATCACCCACAAGAAAGGTCAGACTATAAACCATGTAGAGAACAAATATCATGAACAAGGGTCCAAGGAGTCTGTGAGTCAGAAACTTATCCAGCTGGTCCGACATTTCAATTCTTTGACGCTGCTGATCCCTGGTGACAACATCCTTTAATAGTGAAGAAATAAACCCGTACCTGTAGTCGGCTATAACAGCTTCCGGATATGTCTTTAAAGTTTTCAGACAATGGTCAGCCACTTTATTGGTAACGTCTTCCAGTCTTGTTGAAGTATCGGGAGATTTTCTTCTGCCTTCCGAGATGATTTCTTCATCCGACTCCAGGTATTTTAAAGCGACCCACCTGGCTGGATAAATATCCGTCAAAAAAGCATTCTCCCGGATTATGTCTTCCATTTCCTTAAGAGCAGGATCCAGATCAGGACCGTAAGATATTTCCAGAGGCGATTTGAAATCTTCTTTTCTGCTGTTCAGGCTGATAATGGTATCAATGAGTTCCTTTTTTCCCTTACCCTGTCTGGCCACGGTCTCCACGACCCTGCAACCCATTCTTTGTTCCAGCAAACCAGTGTCCAGGGTCATGCCTTTTTTTCGGACCTCGTCCATCATGTTCAAAACAAGGACCAGGGGGGCTCCCAGCTCTAAAATCTGCACGGCCAGGTAAAGATTTCTTTCCAGAGATGCCGCATTAACGACATCCACAACCAGATCAGGATTTTCCCGGACCATAAAGTTCCTGGCGACAAGCTCCTCCTGGGAATAAGCCGTCAGGGAATAAGTTCCGGGCAGGTCAACAAAATGCAGCACATATCCCGCGCTTTCAACAAGTCCTTCTTTTTTTTCAACGGTGATTCCGGGATAATTGCCTACGTGCTGTCTTGAACCGGTAAGCGTATTGAAAAGCGTTGTTTTTCCGGAATTGGGATTGCCAGTCAGGGCAATAGTAATTTTCTGATCAGTTTGTTTCATCGTCTATCTCTACAAATACATAATCGGCTTCATTGTTTCGCAGGGTCAAGGTAAAATCCCTCAGTCTTAAGGCTACAGGATCATAAAGAGGAGCACGGCCCACCACCTGGACCTCGACTCCGGGAACAAGTCCCATATCCCTGATCCTCCTTCCCATTTCCCCATGTCCGCCGACGGTTTTGATGATTCCCTTCTGGTTGACCTCCATCATGCGAAGGCAAATTGAGCTTTTCATTTATTCTCCATTAAAAATATGCATGATAAAAAATTGATTGACAAACTGATTATCAGTATCATT
This sequence comes from Desulfonatronovibrio sp., assembly GCA_007121655.1. Taxonomy (GTDB): domain Bacteria; phylum Desulfobacterota; class Desulfovibrionia; order Desulfovibrionales; family Desulfonatronovibrionaceae; genus Desulfonatronovibrio. The sequence continues at coordinate 12,134 of SKKD01000186.1, forward strand.
ATGACCATGTCAAATGAATTTTAATGTTGGGTGCTTTGCCCTTGTAATTTTATTCATGAATAGTTATTAGATTTAAGGGAAAACACTGAAATATACGCAGCATGACCATGCAAAATTTTTTTTCGGTCTGAATCGGTTGACAACAAAGGATATCGTTAAAATGAACAATAAAGAATTCCAGGATTTCATGGTCGGCATTAAGAAAACCATTAACGCGGGAAAAGCAAAACTTGAGCGGAATATACCCTGGATAGAAACAAATTTAAAAAATTACGCTCAAAAGATTGGGATAAAACCGGAAGATATCGACGAGGCGAAAGAAAAGGTCAGGGAAAAGCTGGAACAGATACAAAAGAAAAAATGAGTATTTACAAATAACTTTAATTGAATCAGAAACTTTTGTTGAGAGCATCAAAAACTGCGAAAATTCAGTCAAACCATGACGAATGAATTATCGAAAAATTTCAATTAAATACTACTTTAACATTGACAAGATCGGGTTCCTGTCTTTGCTTGCTATCAACGAGCCTTGCTTTTTAGAATACCCTGTGCTTATTTAAATTATTAAATCATTTCTGTATCGGAGGAACATATGGATTTTC
>SKKD01000007.1 GCA_007121655.1 Desulfonatronovibrio sp.
GGAATGCCGGGAATAGAATGTGACAAAGATTTTAGAGTGATTATTTTAAAAGAAAATTATAAAAAAATTTTTCGTAATAGCAGCACATCCTTTGAGCCATCACGGGTCTTAATCCCGCTCCCCTCAGTCTGCAATAGACGTGCAGGGGATTCAGATGATGCTGGAAAAAACATTTTATTTTTTTCATATTATTTGGAGTAATGGAAACAGGCTCTCCGGATTGAACCCGCTAATACTTATCTCACCCACAGCAAAAAGGCAACAGTCAATATTTGTCTGAGCTGGAAATATATATCCCGAAGAGTAACAGGCAAGCGAATCAGAATACTTTCTTCAGCAAAAAATGCTTTTATTTTCCTGATCCGGCTTTAAATTATGACTAAAAAAAAATTTACCCTGGCAGGTCCTTCTTTTGTTGTTCCGGGTTCAATGCATGAGAACGTCATGATACTTAAGGATCTGGTGAGTGAAGTGGGACTTGCCTTTTTTGAATCCGACGCTTGCCTGGCCTATACCCGCGACGATCTTCCTGAAAGTCTGAGCGGGCTGGGGCTCAAATATCATGTTCATCTGCCTCTGGATCTGAACTGGGAACGGGGAGCAGATCATGTTTTTCAGGTCGTGTCCGCCCTGGTTCAAAAGACAGCCTTTCTTGCTCCGGATAAGTTTGTGCTTCATCCTCCATCCAATGCCCGGGATCTAGAGCAATTTGCAGTTCTCTGGCAAAAGGCGGGCTTAAATCCCTCAGAATTGCTTATGGAGAATGTTCGCGGCCGGGATTTTTCAAACCTGTGGCAGGTTATTGAAGGAGAAGGACTTGGAGTATGTCTGGATTTAGGCCATATTATGGCTTATGATCAAATGAACATTCTTGAGATGAATACCTTGTGGGAAAGGACCTTTCTTGTTCATATTTATGGAAGGGAAGATCATACCGGGCATGTTGGGTTACCGGTAATCACCGAGGAGGGGAAAAAAATTTTGCAACTGATTTTGTCCCGGGTCAATAATGGAACTTCTGTGCTCCTTGAAATTTTCTCCCTGCAGGATTTCCTTGACTCCAAAGATATTTTGATACAAATGGCTGATTCCTGGGGTATGGATTTTGTTTAGTCTTGTCCTGGGAGGCAATAAGTCAGGCAAGACCGATGTCGGACTTAATCTCCTTGTAGAGGAGAAAGGATCCCGCTGTCTGGTCGTTACAGGCAAGGCCGCGGACCTTGAGTTCAATGAGCAGATCAGACAGCACAAGATATCAAGAGATCCGGGTATCCCGGTAGTGGAGTCGGGCACCGGACTTGGTGCCTGTCTGGAATCCCTCAGGTTTTCGGCTGATGCGATCCTGGTGGACAGTATTGACTTTTGGGTGTTTGATATTTTCACCAAAGACCATCCAGAAAAGCATGTAGATGATTTTTTCAGTTCACTTGGCGTGTTATCCGGTAAAAGGCTGATATTTGTTTCAGCGGAAATCGGGCTTGGCCCTTTGCCTTCTACAAGGTATGTCCGTCGTTTTTCAAGATTGCTGGGACAGGTCAATCAGCTTCTGGCGGGATTCTGTAATGATGTAACCCTGGTTGTGGCAGGTCTGCCTGTCAGAATCAAATGAGGAATTATGGCTTATTTTCGTAATTTGGATATTAAAATAAAGGAGATGATCAGACTTTTCAGTAAGAAAGATCGCCTGCTTATTCTTATTAATGCTGATCCTGATGCACTGGCCTCAGCCATGGCATTGAAGCGTATTTTATACCGCAAGGTCCAGACAGTAGCCATTGCTCATGTTAATGAAATTTCCAGGCCGGATAATCTGGCCATGATCAGACTTCTTCGCATTCCCACACTAAAGCTTACTCCTCCTCTGGCTGCCCAGTACGATAAGTTTGCCCTGGTGGACTCCCAGCCCCATCATCATCCTGATTTTGAAAAGATTGAGTTTTCCGTTATTCTGGATCATCATCCTCTGAAAAAAGAATACCCGGCAACAGCTCATTACATTGAAATCAATCCTGATTATGGCGCCACAAGCTCACTTCTGACCGAATACCTTTACAACCTGAATATCAGGCCGGGTAAGCTTTTAGCCACGGCCCTTCTGTACGGGATAAAGACGGATACCCAGAGTTTCGAGCGCAGGTTCAATGATGTGGACATAAAGGCATTCAGATATCTGACCAAGTTTTACAATCCATTGCTTCTGCAAAAAATTGTCCGGTCGGAGTTCCGTAAGGAGTGGCTCAAGTATTTTTCCCTGGCCTTCCGCAAGGTCAAGCTTCTTGGAAATGGTGCCAGCGTATTTATGGGAAAGGTGGACTCTCCGGATATACTTGTGATTCTCGCCGACTTTTTCCTGCGCATTCACAACATCTCCTGGGATATAGTCAGCGGGATTCATAATGATTCTCTGGTAGTGATTTTCAGAGGTGACGGACTTAGAAAGGATATGGGCAAAACGGCTTCCCAGATGTTTGGGGAACTTGGACCGGCAGGCGGACACAAACAGATGGCCAGGGCGGAACTGTCCCTGGACAAAATTGACAACACCCACCCACAACAATTTATACTCAAGAGGTTGGCCGATATAAACACCAAAAGAAATAAAGTTAAGCCGTGCGCCGGAAACGGAGTTACAGCTATAAGGGAAATAAATGGCGCTGAAAAGTAAGATCTCCCTCAGAGGTGATCCGGTATTTCTCATAGACGGCAGTTCATTTTTATACAGGGCTTTTTATGCTTTCCCTGACCTTAAAAGAGCTGACGGGTTTCCCACCAATGCCATTTACATCGTGCTGCGGATACTTTTCAAGCTGATTCGCGAGGAAAAGCCCAAATACGCCGCTTTTTTCATTGACGGCAAAGGTTCTACCTTCAGAAACCAGATTTATAAAGATTACAAGGCCCAGCGGCCCGGAATGCCTGAAGACCTGGCAGTCCAGATTGATCCACTTCTGGAAGGGGTGAGGCATATGGGCTTCAAGACATTTGTATCCAACGGCGTTGAAGCCGATGACCTTATAGCCGGACAAACGCAGGTCCTTAAAGAGGACCATCCTGTTGTTATTGTTGCATCAGACAAGGATCTGAGGCAGCTTCTCGATGACCGGGTGGTCATGTGGGACCCGGGTGTAAAAAAAGAAGTCCTGATGACGGTTGATGATTTCAGGCAGGTCACCGGTCTTGAACCCGGACAGTGGCCGGATTATCTGGCCCTTGTGGGTGACAGTTCGGACAATATACCCGGAGTGCCGGGGATTGGTCCCAAAACAGCCGCGATCATCATGAAAAGATTTCCCAACCTGGAGTCAATCAGGGACCGGTTTGATGAACTTGCTCCCAAAGACCAGAAAAAAATCAAGGATCATCTTGAAAATATTTTTACTTACCGGGAGTTGACCAGGCTCAAGCTTGATTGCGGACAGGAGCTTGCAGCCAGGGATCTTATCGTGGAACCCATTAACAGGAAGTCCCTTGCTGAATTCCTTGAAAAATATGAGTTTAGATCCCTTTTACGCGAACTTCCGGTTACAAGCGTGAAAAAAGAGATCCACCACTCTCTCCTTGCCCGGAAAGATGAACCGCTATTCAGAAAAAAAGGTCTCCCGGATATTACCCTCAACGAGCGGGTGGGGCTGTTTCCCCTTACAGACGGATTTTTGCTCGGGGTAAAAGATGATGAATGGAAAGTGGAGAAAAAACCTGAAGAACTCTTAGAGATACTTTCCGGGGCGACTGTTTATGTCTTTTCCCTGAAGGAAATGGCCGGATCCAATAGATCCTGGCTTAGCAGCGGTATCGCCAGTTTTTTTGATATTTCGCTGGCAGCTTATCTTCTTGATACAGAAGCCAGGCAGTATGATTTTGAACACATATTCAATGTCTTTTCCTCTGAAGTGGATGTCCGCGCAGAAAATAAGGGTCTGGCAGCTCTCAAGATCGGGATTCTCCTGGAAAAAAGGATTAAATCCGCCGGCCTTGAATCTCTTATGCGTGACCTGGAAATGCCCCTCATTCCGGTTCTTCTGAAAATGGAAGAAGTCGGTATAGGCATTGATCTGAATGCCTTTTCTGTTTTTCTGGAAAAGGTGAGAGAGCGCCTGGAAGAACTGACTGCTGAAATTTTTTCCCTGGCCGGGAAAGAATTTAACATCCGGTCCACTCTGCAGGCAGCAGTTGTTCTGTTTGACGAGCTTAAACTGAAGCCCAGGCGCAAGACCCCGGGAGGATCTTTTTCCACTTCAAATGTGGTTCTGGAGGCCATGAAGGCCGACCATCCGATAATCAGGCTTATCCTGGAGTTCAGAACCCTTGAAAAACTTAGATCCACCTATCTTGAGCCCCTGCCGGGGAAAGTTTGTCCTGATCAGCGTCTGCATACTACCTTCAACCAGTTGGCCACAGCAACAGGAAGGTTGTCCAGCAGCAATCCGAATCTCCAGAACATTCCCATACGGGGCAAGTTCGGACCCAGAATGCGGGCCTGTTTTGTGCCGGGACCCGGAAAATCACTTGTTGCAGCTGACTATTCCCAGATAGAGCTGCGAGTTCTGGCGCATATGTCCAAGGATCCCAATCTACTGGATGCTTTTTCCGGGGGAGAGGACATCCACAACCGTACCGCCGGTTTATTGTTCGAAAAGGATATATCCTCAGTCACCGCTGATGAACGCAGAAAGGCCAAAACCATCAATTTCGGCTTGCTGTACGGCATGGGGCCTCAGAAACTCAGCAGGGAGCTGACCATATCCCTTGATGAGGCAAAAGAATTCATCCGGATATATTTCAGTAAGCTGGATAAGGTTCGCAAGTTTTACGAGGACATAGAAAAATTCGCTTTTGAAAAAGGCTATGTGACCACTATTGCCGGGCGAAGGAGGCTTCTGCCGGATATTAATTCCAGAAATTCAAATATCGCCAAGCAGGCGGGAAGAATGGCTGTAAATACTGTAGTTCAAGGCTCTGCTGCTGATGTGATAAAGAAAGCCATGCTGGCAGTGGACAGCGATGAAGAGTTGAAAAGTTTGGGAGCCGTGCTTATTCTTCAGGTTCATGACGAACTGTTGATCGAGGTTGACAGGTCCAGGGCTGAAAACGCAGCCAGACGGCTGGCGGATATAATGATCCGGGTGGAAAAATTTGACGTGCCTCTGGAGGTGGATTGGGGATTTGGTGACAATTGGGCAGAGGCCCATAAATGATCAAGGGCAGGTAAGGAAAGAGGCAGGTGCTGTTTAAAGCATCAACCTGTGACTAATTTTTTCTCGTTTCGGCGTAATCGGAATCTGCACGACCCTCATTAAGGATAATCCGGTATTACGAAGAGTGTGTCTGAGACATCGATTACCTCTACGGTTAAAGTATCGACAACGGTTTTTAGACAACAAAGGAGACCCGCATAGTGGATAAGCTTAGACTACTGACCCCCGGACCGACTCCGCTGCCGGAAAACGTCAGGCTGGCTCTCGCCAGGGATATGATTCACCATCGCAAGCAGGACTTTAAAGATATAATGATCAGGGTTCAGGACGGGCTTCAATATCTTTTTGGGACAAAAGAGCCTGTAATGACCCTTACCTCTTCTGGTTCCGGTGCCATGTCCGCAGCTGTGACCGGTCTTTTTGCTCCGGGTGAAAAAGTGCTGGTGGTAGAGGCCGGAAAGTTCGGGCAAAGATGGTCTGAGATTTCCGAAACTCATGGACTCGATGTTGTGGCCTTGCCACTTGCATGGGGACAGGCCGTAAAGCCAAGGGATGTGGAGAACGCTTTGTCCAGATTTCCGGATATAAGCGGTGTGCTTGTGCAGGCATCCGAAACATCCACCGGGGTGCTTCATCCTGTTGAAGAGCTTGCCAGGCTGTGCCGGATTAAGAATAAGTTGATTGTGGTTGATGGAATATCAGCCGTCGGCATCTCTCCATGTCCCATGGATGAATGGGGAATTGACTGTCTGCTGACTGGTTCCCAGAAGGGAATGATGCTTCCCCCCGGTCTGGCCTTTATTGCCCTTAGTGACAGGGCCTGGCATAAGACTCGGGAGGTCAGGCCTAGAAATTTTTATTTCAACCTGCAAAAAGAAAGGGAGAAGTGCCTGTCAGGCCAGACCCTTTTTACCCCGGCCATAAATCTCGTTGTTGCCCTGGATGAGTGTCTCAGATATTTTCAGAAGCAAGGCCTTGAAAATATATTTAAAAGACAATGGGCTATGACCAGAATGGTCAGAACCGGAGTCAGATCTCTTGGTCTTGAATTGTTTGCCGGGAGTAACTATACATGGGGGCTGACTTCAATCAGGCTGCCTCCGGGAATCGACGGAGTAAAGCTTCTGGATACTGCGGCCCGGGAATACAATGTCCTGATGGCCGGGGGTCAGGATCATCTAAAAGGAAAAATCGTTCGTCTGGGACACATGGGATACGTAGATTGGTCCGATCTGCTGGCCGGACTTTACACCTTGCGGAATGTGCTGGTCAGGCAGGGCGGATTCTCGGGATCCCGGGACTATCTCGAGCGGGCTATGGCAGCTTACGAAGAAGCAATGGACAGGACTTATTGCATTGAACGCTAATATTTTTCAGGAGGTAAAATAATATGAGTCATGAAAACGAGAAAATAAAGGTACACGACCGGAGAATCAATTATGATGATGAGTCTCCAAAAGAGGAACAGGTGCAGGATGCCAAACCTGAGGAGAGTCATGCCAAGAAAATGGAGCGCAAAAAAGTCGCGGAAGACTATAACAAGGTTTCTTCCAGAGAAGACACCCCCATGCCCAAGGTTGATTTTTTCACCTTTGTCCTGTCCCTTAGTTCTTCAGCTCTTATGCACCTTGGCGAGATAGCGAATCAGGAAGGTGCGGAACCGGAAGTAAATCTGCCCATGGCTAAGCATACAATCGACATTCTGGCCATGCTAGAACAAAAGACAAGGGGTAATTTAACCAATGAAGAGGAGAGGGTGCTCAAGGATTTTCTTTTTGAGGTCAGGATGAAATATGTTCAGAGGAAGTGCTGATTCTTAATATGGATTCAGCTTATTTTCTTTCAAGTTCTATTGGAAAAAAATTTTCTTGCGGCCTGTCATCATGTTTTTAAAACTCCGTGGTTGGATTTTTAAGAACCTTTTTCAGGACTTGGCCTGCTTCCGGCTGTTTTCCAGGGCTGGGGAGGGGGGAAGATAAAGGACAATAGTTGTCCCTTTATTTTCTTCGCTGAACAGCTCAAGTTTTCCCCCCATATCTTCAACTATTTTTTTTGTCATAGCCAGGCCGAGTCCTGCTCCTTCCCCTTTTTTGGTCGAAAAAAATGGATTAAACACCTTTTCCCTGATTTCCTTTGGAATTCCTTTTCCGGTATCCTTCACCTTGATCATTATGAACTTCTCATCCATACCGGTGGCCAGAGTAAGAATGCCTCCCCTTGGCATAGCCTCGATGGAATTTTTTATCAGGTTTGTCAGGCATTGCTTGATCAGTTCAGGGTCGCCCTTGGCCAGAGCAAGGCCATGATTGATATTCGCTTCAGTCTTGATCTGCTGCTCTTCGCAACTAAGCCGGAAAAGCTGCAGAATATCCATTATAACCCTGTTGACATTAATTTCAGTTTCTTCTGACTGGGTTGGTCTGGAAAAATTGATGATATTTTTCAGAATATGGTCCAGCCTTTGTGATTCCATAAGGATGATTTTAATTTTTTCCTTAGAGGCTTCATTCAGGTCGGAACTCCTTAATAGAGAATTGGCAAACCCTCCGATGGTGAATAAAGGGTTCCGGATTTCGTGAGCCATGTAAGATGCCAATTCGCCAATGGCAGCCAGTTTTTCCGACTGCTGAAGTCTTTTTTCCATCTCGGTTCTTTGAGTAATATCCCGTCTCATTTCAACGATCTTTGTGAGCTGACCCTGCTCATCGAAAACAGGATAGGCATAAACCCTGTAATATTGGGCTCTTCCATCCTTATCCACCCAGGTCTGAAGAGACTCTGAGGGTACACCCTCCTTGAGGGTCTTCCTGAAGGGACAGTCAGGGCTTCGCAGATCACAACCCGATGACGGCACAATTTCAGAAAATATTTCCCAGCAAAAAAGCCCCAGCAAATCTTGTTTGGTTTTGCCTAATTTTTTTGTCACGCTATGGTTGACATCCAGGACTTTTCCCCTGGCATCCAGGAGTAAGATATCGTCCTGGATCTGGTCAAACAGAGCTGAAAGGACGGCCTGCTGCTGGAAGAGATTAAGCCGGCATTTGTCGCCGACTTCGGACATGATAAGCATTCCGCAAAGGAAGGTGGCTCCGGCATGGTCTATTATGGAAATGTTGGCAGGAAGCACGCGCCTGAGCTTCTGGACCATTTGCTGTTGATGGCTAAGCTCTATAACCAGGTTGATTTCAGGATGCATGGAAAGCATTTCCGCGCAGGTTGAGTATACCTTTGCCCCAAGTTCCAGAGCTTCCTTGACCTTGGGGTCATCCTTTTTGGAATGGACAATGCCCACAAGGTTCAACCTGGGAAAAAATTCCTCAAGCTCTGTTTTTCTGATCAGCTCCAGGATTGAACCCAGACCAATACCGGTTCCAATTATACCTATCTCAAAGCCTTTTTCAGTTTCTTCAAGGATGCATATTTGATCCTGATAAAGATTTTCATTGAGATCCGACATTTGTTGCTATCTCCTTGGCACCAGGTTATTGATCGGAAAACTTTCAACCGGCTCTTTTGAAAGAAGCTGGAAGTTAACTTGCTGGAAGTTATTTCAATTCCTATCCCAAGTGTTTAAAATTCGTCAAGGAAATAAAATCAAGGATAAGGGCAAGGGATGAATTGATTTAGATTGAAAACTTGATTTTCGCGCCGATGATGCATAAATGATGGGAAGAATAATATTTGGACAGGCAAGTGGACCGAATCATTAAATTAATTGCATGAGGATAAAGGAGCGTCAAATGAACAAGAAGAATGTGGCCATAGTGGGCGTTACCGGATATACAGGAATGGAACTTGTCAGAATTCTTTCTGCACATCCCGGCTTTGAAATTTCAGCCGTAACTTCGCGCAACTGTGCAGGACAGGCTCTTCAGGAAGTTCACCCCCATTTACAGGATACAAGCTGGGGCATGCTGGCGGTAACTGTACCCGAGCCGGACCTGGTTTCAAGGGATTCCGAACTTGTTTTCCTGGCTGTCCCTCATTGTAAAGCCATGGATCTGGCAGCTTCCTTTCTTGAGTCAGGTGTAAAGGTTGTGGATCTCAGCGCGGATTTCAGGATTAATGACGAAAAAATTTATACCCAGTGGTATGGTCCAAAACACAAGCATCCTGAGATACTTGGAAAGGCTGCCTATGGAATTCCGGAAATATATGCACAGGAGATAGCCGAAGCCTCTATCACGGCCAATCCGGGATGTTTTCCAACTTCAGTGATCCTGGCACTTTATCCGGCACTGAAAAATGGCTTGCTCCAGCCTGGAGGAATTATTGTGGACAGCAAATCCGGTGCGAGCGGGGCAGGCAGGGTACCCAAGACCGGGACTCTTTTCTGCGAAGTTGCCGATAGTTTGAGAGCTTACAGTCCCGGCAGGCACAGGCATACTCCCGAGATGGAGCAGGAGCTTTCAAAAGCCTGTGATGCAGACGTCAAAGTCAGCTTCAGCCCCCACCTGGTCCCCATGAACAGGGGAATCCTGAGCACCTGTTACGCTGTACTCGATAAAAAGATCAGTGAGAATGAAATCAGGCAAATTTATAAGAAGTTTTACAGGAAGAATCCATGGGTCAGGGTGATGCCCCAGGATAAACTGCCCGAAACAAGGTTTACCAGGGGAACAATGTTTTGTGATCTGGGCATAGTTGTGGATGAGCGGACAGGAAGGCTCATAGTTATTTCCTGTATAGACAATCTTTGCCGTGGAGCTTCAGGCCAGGCTGTGGCCAATGCCAATCTCATGTGCGGATTTGATGTGGGGCTCGGCCTTGATCAACTAGCGCTTATGCCCTGAGGGCACAGAAAGAATCCGATAGTGTATACTTAAAGGCAAAAGCAAATAATGCCTTCCCAAACCCGGGATCCAATAGATTGTCAGCCACCAATAATATATAGATCTTAACCGATCGATTATTCTATGACATGCTTAGATTCCCTCGAATTACAGGTTTATAAAAAAGTTACTAAAAATCGCTGATCAGCTTTTCTATCCGGGATGGCATCCTCAAACCGGAGCCAGGCATTAATGCTCTTCACACTAGCTCAGTATGTAAAGCCCGCTTTTAAAGACGGTGCAGTCAAAGGTTTCCTGGTTCTCACGGGTATTTTTTTCACCTTATTCATGGCTGGGCTGTTCATCTTCAAACCTGCGTTTCTGAAAATCCTGGAACTTAAGGTCTATGACGCCATGTTCCAGTCCACTTATTCTGACGTGGCATCGGAGGCGGTAGTGATTGTGGATCTGGACGAAGAGAGTCTGGGCGCTTTTGGGCAGTGGCCGTGGCCCAGATACAGGGTGGCTCTGTTGCTGGAAAAAATACGCAGATCCGGGGCTGTATCCATTGGCCTGGATATTGTTTTTGTCGAAGAGGATCGAACCTCTCCCAGAATTATCCGGGAACAGCTCCAAAAGGAACTGGGAGTTGACATAGGTTTTACCGGGTTGCCCGAAGGGCTTGAGGATAATGACCTTATTCTTGCTGATATCCTGGAAGAAGGTCCTTTCGTTCTGGGGTATTATTTTGATCTTTATCAAAGACCCGGACAGGATGTCGGGCAATACTCCCAAAACAAGCTTCATCCTGTTAATCTTGCAGTTGTCAGTTCCCCTGAGGCCAAACCGCTTAACCAGGCTTTTTTTCATGCCCGGGGTGTCACTGGCAATATTCCTGTTCTTTCCAGGAGTGTTTCCAGCTCCGGCTTCATGAATGTTGCCCCTGATGCTGATGGTGTAATCCGCCGGGTGCCGTTGTTCATGTCGCATGGAAATGACTATTACCCCAGCCTGGCTCTGGCCACGATACTTAATGTCCTTGAGTCAAGACAGGCTGTTGTCAGGACTACTTCCGGCGGCGTGGAATCCATCCGGATCGCAAATCTGCGTATTCCAGTGGATTCAAGGGGGCAGCTGCTTTTAAACTTTCGCGGACCCGGCAAAACTTTCAAATATGTTTCCGCCCGAGCAGTGCTTCAGAATACCGTTGAGGAGGATACCTTTAAAGGAAAAATCGTCTTTGTGGGCACTTCAGCAACAGGTCTCAAAGACATCAGGACCATGCCTCTTGACCCTGTTTATCCCGGTGTTGAAACCCATGCCACTGTGGTGGACAACATCCTGACCGGAGAATTCCTGCACCGTCCGGACTGGTCTCCGGGGCTGGAACTTATTTTTATTCTCGCAGCTGGATTAATCTCGACCATTTTTTTAATCTGGCTGAGAGGGATATGGCTGGTTGTGCCTTTTAGCGTCATCGTTGCCGCGGTCTGGTTGGGTAGCCATTATGTATTTAAAAGCCAGGGATTCTATTTCTCGCCTTTTATGCCTCTATTGACTCTCTCCGGAAACTTTACCCTGCTCACCTTTCTGAAGTTCCGGCTGGAGGAAAAGGAGAAAAAAAAGATAAAAAGAACCTTTGAACATTACCTTAGTCCGGATGTAATCAAGCGGGTAATGAAAAACCCTGACCTGCTCAAGCTTGGAGGAGAAAAAAAGAACCTGAGCATTATGTTCTCTGATATCAGAAACTTTACCGAGATTTCGGAATCCATGAGCCCTCAGGAACTGGTCAGCTTCATGAACGGATACCTGACAGCCATGACCGAAGTTATCCTTAAGAACGGGGGAACCCTGGACAAGTACATGGGTGATGCCATAATGGCTTTTTTCGGGGCTCCGGAAGATATGCCCGACCACGCCCTAGTAGCTCAAAAAACAGCGATTGAAATGCATGAAAGACTTCATGTCTGCCGTAAAAAATGGTGTTTTCCCGGTATATCCAGAATAGAAATCGGGGTTGGCATAAGCACGGGTGAGGTTATCGTCGGGAACATGGGTTCTGAAAAAAGATTTGATTATACCGTTATGGGAGACGAGGTTAATCTGGCTTCAAGACTGGAAGGTCTGACCAAGGAGTACGGGGTGAAAATACTGGTAAGCCGGTTTACCCGGGAACAGGCTGAACAGGGTGTGGTTTACCGGGAGATTGACATGGTCAGGGTAAAAGGCAGGCAAATGCCGGTGGCGGTATATGAGCCACACGGCAAAGATTATTTTACAGCAGGGGAATTTGCCTTTATAGCTCCCTTTGAGCAGGGTCTGGCAGCTTACCGCCGCCAGAGCTGGGATGAGGCGGAAAGATTTTTCAACCAGGTTCTGGAAGTAAAACCCCAGGACCATCCATCGCTGGTTTATATTGACAGGTGCCGAAAGATGGCCCATTCCCCTCCAGGCCCTGAATGGGACGGAGTATGGGTGATGAGAACCAAATAATGATGGATTTTGATGACAGGCAACTGCCGGCTTTAAGGCAAATAGTTCTGCCGGTAACATAAACGTTGGGACATCAGGGTAATTAATGTACATCAAGTGCTGGGGTGCAAGGGGGTCATCCCCGGTTTCCGGAAAGGAGTTCGTCAGATACGGCGGAAACACAACATGTGTTGAAGTCAGGGTGGGCGAACCTGAACAAACCATAATGATTGACTTTGGGACAGGAGCTCTGCCCATGGGCC
>SKKD01000206.1 GCA_007121655.1 Desulfonatronovibrio sp.
CCTGCCATGACCGATATGTAAAGGTCCTGTAGGGTTGGCCGATACGTATTCTATCTGAACTTTGGTATCCCTGCCGTAATCAGAGGATCCAAAAAGGTTTTTTTCATGTTCAATCTCCTTAAGAATACTTAACCAGAAATCTTTTTTGAAAGTAAAATTTAAAAAGCCGGGGCCGGCGATTTCAATTTTTTCCAGAAGGGTTTCATTTTTTAAAACAGACTCTTTGATAATTTCAGCCAGTTGCCTGGGATTTTGACGGACCTCCCTGCTGAGTATCATGGCAATGTTGCAGGCCAGATCACCGAATTTGGTTTCCCTCGGAGGTTCAATCGAGGCTTTGTCCGGCCATGGGTGGCCCATAGCGGATAATGTTCGGGTGAGTCTGTTCTGAAGATATTTCTTGGCGTTCATTTTAGTTCCGTATTGTCTTAAGGGCCAAAACCCTTCTGTTTATTAGAAATTTTTAATAATAAGTTCTTTTGGGCATTCCAGCGGGGCCTAAATCAAGTTTCTTTCAGCAGTTCGTCAGGCAGGTAACTGAGACAAAACAGTATAAAATCGTTTGATAATCGTATTCGGATTTATTGAGGAACCACGCTATCCCTGTTCTTTGATGGTCGTCAATAACTTGTCCTCATCTTCCGGGGCGCTGAGGCTTAGTGCAATGATATCCTCTGCGGAGCCCGTTATCTGGGGAACCATTCTGGTAAGGACCCCTTTTGGGCCGATTTCAATAAACCGCGTAATCCCCTTTTTTTTGATATTGTTTATTAACTGTATAAAGTAAACCGGTGAATTCATCTGTTTTTGCATTATTCTTCTGATCTTTTCAGGATCTTTTTCAGATTCGGCTGTGGAATTAAAAAAAATATCACAACATGGTGTTCTCCAGTCGTATTTTTTCATAATCCCGGCAAGCTGGTCGGCAGCTTCATCCATGAGAGGACTGTGAAAAGCCCCGCTTACAGGCAGCATGATGAGCCTGCCTTTTGAATTCTTAACAAGAGCGTCCAGAGCTTTAACTGCACTTAAATGTCCACTGACCACAAATTGACGTGGAGTATTGTAGTTGGCAATAATTATGGTCTGGCCAGTCTGATCCGCTATTTTTTCAGTAAGTTCTTCGACAGCGGATTGTTCCAATTTAAGAACCGCAGCCATAGCTCCGTCGGAATCACGGCCTGACTCGGACATCAGCCTGCCCCGCATGGAAACGAGCTTAAGAGTTTGTTCAACGCCAAGTACCCCGGAGGAGCACAGGGCGCAATATTCACCCAGGCTATGTCCGGCCATGGCTTGAACCCGCAGCTTGTCCTTGAAGTGAAACCAGAGATTCAGGCTTACGACAGTAAGGGCGGGCTGCAAAAAATTAGTTTTGGACATGTCTTCCTGGTTTCCATCCCAGAATATTTCTCTTAATGGATGTCCGCTGATTTTTTCGGCCTTTTTCCAGATATCCATGGCCTGGCGATCATTCTCAGCCAGATTCCTTCCCATTCCTTTTTCCTGTGAACCCTGTCCAGGGAAAAGGATTGCTGTTTTGTAAGCTGTCACTTGTAACTCCGGGAGTCTTTTAGTCGGTTTACGGGCATGTAAATTAAGTCAAGTAATCCAATGAGCCGGTTTAAGAACTACTTAAATATTGAATTGCCTTCATTCTACTCCAGCTCAAGATGTTATCAAGAAATCTCTGTTGAACAATTTTTAGATCAAGTTTTGACAGTCTTGTCCGGACTGAGGGTTATGTTGACGTAAAGAGACATAATGCCTCCATATAGATAACTTTTTAATTTATACTTTTTTGATCTAAAAGTCGAATGTTTTAGCAGGGCTCGCTCAGCTGCGGATTTGTCTTGTTTGCAGGGGATTAAGTTTAAAATTAAAATCAAGCGCTTCAAAAAAAGCATTGAAAGAGGTTTTTTTCAAGAACAGATAGCAGCCATTCAGGCTTTACAAATTGCCGCACATGAATAAATTTTTGGTAATCTTACTCTGTTTGTCGACTGTTTCCGGTTCATGCTTGTCTGCTTCCACAACATGTTTTATCAGGCTCCGGATGATCAGCTGTAAACGAAACCGTCAAAATATTAAAAAAAGTGTGAAACAATAAACCCGGGAGAAAAAATTATGAACACATTTATTATGCTTACCAGGTTGTCCTCACAGGCCGTCACATCACCAAAATCTCTGGAAACGCTGGAAAAGAAAGTTATGGAACGGATTCGTTCAGAATGTTCGGAAGTAAAATGGGTACATAATTTCGCAGTATCCGGTCCATATGACTATCTGGATATCTTCAGCGCACCCGATGTGCAGAGCGCTTTCAAGGTGTCAACCATAATCCGTTCTTTCGGCCATGCCCATACGGAAATATGGAACGCCACTGAATGGGCGCAGTTCAAGGATTTAATCCGTGATCTTCCTGAAGGGCAGTAGAAAATAAAGGAAACAGCCCTGGATAAGAAGTAAGGGTTTCAGTCATGACAGATCAAGTCCGGGCAGCCTGGTGGATTAAGCATCAGGCCGATTTAAGGGAGTGCCGGATGATGAAGAGGGCCTGGATCTCTGATGTGGAAAGAGATTCCAGTCGGGCATAGTCGCTATCCGGATCAAAGATTGGGATATAACTTCCTGAAAAGATGTATTGATCAATACTCCAGGTCCTGATGGTGCACGGTTTCCAGAATTTCTTCGTAATCATCAAACCAGTAAGCCTGAGAGTTTCTTTTACAGATAAAAACTTTGCCACTGTCGTCCGGGTCTGCTGCCCGGTGAATGCGAAAGATTATGTTATCCTCGGTCATGGCCACCACCTCAATCTTGCCGTCAGCATGAGACATGGCGATTTTTGCCCTTTTGCCCAGTCCGGAGCACATTCCCCTGGCAGTCTGAAATATATGAAAGGACTCTTCAACCGGAACCGCATAGGTCAGGTTGCCCACTGTTGGTCTGCATAAAAAAATGTAATACGGGGCTATGCCCATATATGAAAGTTTGTTGAACAGTTCTCCGAGCACCTCAGGATCGTCATTGACTCCCCGCAGCAACGGAGTCTGATTGCACAGGATCGCCCCGGACTTAATCAGTCTTTGACAAGCTTCAATGCTGACGTCTGTTATCTCCCTGGGATGTGAGAAGTGAAGCATGAAATACATTCTTTTGTCGGGCAGGCTATATCTGTTTACCAGCTTTAGAAGTTCGGGGTCGTTTATAATCCGGTAAGGGTTGTAAGACAGCAGCTTTGTCCCGATTCTTATGATCTTGACATGGTCAATGGCTCGAAGGTTATTGACGAGCTTTTCAAGCCTTCCGGTGGAAAGCATCAGTCCGTCCCCTCCGGTAATCAGCACGTTGTTTATTTCCTTGTGTTCACGTACGTAATTAAAAGCTGCCTCGTAATCAGTAAGAAATTCACGTTGCTCGGGATGAATGAACAGCCTTTTGCG
>SKKD01000093.1 GCA_007121655.1 Desulfonatronovibrio sp.
AAGCCAGATCCGTCAATGCTGATTTGATTTCCGGAGGCGGAGGCAGATCAGGGTTGCCCAGACTGAAATCAAATACGTTATCAGCCCCGAATTTTTGCTTTAAGTCACTTCCGGCTTCAAACATTTTTCTGATCCAGGAAGATTTTTCCAGGTAAGTACCCACCTGTTTTGAAAGTAGTGACATCTATTTTCTCCTTGTGCTTTGCTTTATTAAGAACATCATGGACAGGAAGCCTTATAACAAGCCGGCTAGTTTAATAGATACAGGCCAAACATTTCCTTGCCTGTGCGTGTTTCTCTGTTTATAAGGGTTACCGCACCGGACGAGCTTATCTGTCCGGGCCGGAAACAAGAAGTTTATCTGACCGATGTTGACTAATTAAACTTTCCTCTTCTAAGTCAAGATTTTGACTTGCAATAATGATTTACGCATGGCAAAGGCGACTTTCTTTCATACAGACAAAGGATTTGTTTTTCAATAAGGATTTTTACTTTACTTTCTATAAAATATTATGCTGAAAAATGAACTTTTAGATATTCTCAGAAAAGTCTCATCAGGATCAATTGCTCCGGATGAGGCTTTGAAAACCATTGTACGCCGGCCGTTTCTTGAGGCAGCGGGAGGCCTTAATCTGGATACTCACAGGGGACTTCGGACCGGCGTATCGGAAGTGGTATTCGGACCCGGCAAAAGCCTGGAACAATTGTATTCAGCAGTTGAAAGCCTGTCCCGGGGCAAGGCACCGGTTATGGTGACCAAGTTGGAAAAAGAGCCCGGTCTTGCCCTTGAAGGGCGTTTTCCAGGAGGAAAGTACTGGGACACTCCGAAGGTTTTCATATTAAATAAACATGTTGATCTTTCTGATCCCTGGCCTGATAAGGGTCGAATATTGATCATTTCCGCAGGAGGGGCTGATCTGCCCGTAGCCATGGAAGCACTGGCCACAGTACTTTTTTTCAACCTTGAGGCAGGGCTGATTTCAGATGTCGGGGTGGCTGGTTTACACCGGCTTTTTCACCATCTGGAGACAATCTCCTCGGCTGAAATAGTTATTGTGGTTGCGGGAATGGAAGGAGCTCTGCCATCAGTAGTAGCCGGACTTTGCGATAAGCCTGTGGTTGCAGTTCCTACCTCAGTGGGCTATGGAACAAGCTTTAACGGGATTACCCCCCTATTGGCCATGCTCAGTTCCTGCGCGCCGGGTATTGCTGTAGTCAATATCGATAATGGATTCGGTGCTGCCTGTTTTGCGATCAAAATGGCCGGAGCATGAAAATGTATTTACCTCATCTTCAGAACTGAAGTAAAATCAAATATTTCAAATAGAACAGACTTCCGGGGAATTGTATGCATATCCTCAGACAAAAAATAATTATCGCCCTGTTAATCCTGCTTGTTTTGCTGGCATCTCTGGCGGGTCTGATCCACTGGCGGATGAATTATGCTCTGACCGAGGTTATTCAGGGAGAACTTTACCGGTCGGCTGAAATATCACCCAAGGGCCTGGCCCGGCTTGCGAGCAGGCATAACATAAAAACCGTAATAGACCTGAGAACCCACGACAGCGACAAACACAGTTCCAGGGATATTATTCTTGAGGGAGAAGCTCTTGCGTCCGTTGGTGTTAGCCATATAAATCTGTCCACCGGTCAGACCCCGGAAATGGAAACAGTTTCCATGTTCCTGGAAATTCTTGATGATCCGAACAGGCGTCCGGTCTTGATACACTGTCATCATGGGATTGGAAGAACCGGTCTTTTTGTGGCCCTTTATCTCATAGAATATGCCGGTTACACGAAAGAGAAGGCAAGAGAGCATGTTGCAGGTTACTTTACCCTGAGATTGGGTGGACGAGATGGATTCAGGTCTGACTCAAATAAGGGCAGGTTTATTATGAACTATCAGCCACGGTCCGCAAAAGGGGCTGAAGTTTTTCATGGCAGAGAACAGTTCATTGAGGACTATTCTCTTGAACAGCTGACTTCTCTTCAATAAAATAAAATATTTTTATATCATAGTTGAGAGCGGGCTTTATTTATTTAAAACATTTTTCGGCAATAAACACATTGTGAATCAATCAGGCTCCGTCACAGAAGATAAAAGCGAATCAAAGGCCTCGAGTTCTTCTGACATCAATATCCCTGAATTTATTCTTAAATACCTCCGCTTCCTGGATTCAGGCTTTGAAATATCTCAGATTATCAAAGACGAGTATCCACGCCTGGTCCTCCGGGTTAAGATAAAAGGCAGGGACTGCCTGGTCAAGGCGGTGCGTAATTTAACTCTCTGGAAAAAACCCGGGCGTTATTTTCGTTTCCAGAAGGAGATCTTCCTTTACAGTCAACTGGAAATGCTTGAATTCAGGCATTTCCAGTACCCCAGACTCAGGCATACTGATGGAGAAAAATTGATTGTTACTGATTTTGTTGCACATGACCCATCCCTTTCCCCGGACAAATATTTCTGCGATTCAGCAATCAAGGCCGTTCTGGAACTCAATGTCTGCGACTTTCCTTATGAAAAGCATGGAGGCCTGGGCTGGACCTGGGAGAAAATCAATCGCTGGAAGTTTTCCCGGTCCACCAAGACCCTGCGCCACCTGTTTGAAGGTTTTTTCATAAGACGGAAAATACCCTTATTTTTATTAGTTGAAACCTTGTTATTCTGGATTAAAGCCTTTTTGGGCAGCACAAAACTTAAATATCCCCTTCTGGTTCACCGGGATATATTCAAGGCCAATATTCTGCGTCCCGACAAGAGAAGTATTTACTTCATCGATTTTGAAAAAGCGGGACTGGAAAAGCGCTGGGTGTTTGTTGACGCTTTGAAAATCGCTCAGGCGGACCCCTTGTTTTTCAGGGAGAATGAGGGCCTTATTTCCGGATTCCCCAGGTTTAAGGTTAAACTTCTGGAAAACTACTGGAAAGATTTACTGTCTTATCGGCCGGAATTAGGAACTAATCTGGAAGCTTACAAGCTACAGCTAAAATTCTGCATCCTTGGCTGGACTTTGAAAAAGATGGTTAAGGAAAAATTAACTCCTTTGCAGGAAAAACACCTTATCCGGTTTCTTAAAACAGTAATCCTGGGGTCGGACGAACATTTTGAAAATTGGATTAATAATCTGCCTGGTAGCGAATAGAGTTGATCATATTCAAGCATAAGAAGAAAATAGAGATATCCCTGGTTCATGGTAAAGATGAAAAATGAGAAAAAATCAATAAAACGAAGACTTAAAAAAATAAGTCATCCCATTACGTGCGCGCTTTTTCTTTGTCTGGGCTTTTTTGTCAGGATGATGAACTGGAATCAGACCCGAAAAGCAGCTTGCGCACTGGGTGATTTTGCATACTTCTTTCTCAGGATCAGACGCAGGCTTGCGGAAGATAATCTTGCCAGGTCTTTTCCGGGCAAAACTCAGGC
>SKKD01000223.1 GCA_007121655.1 Desulfonatronovibrio sp.
ACCATTGGTTGAACATCCGCTGGTTCCGGCTCCGAAGGCCGCTCCAGGAACTGCCATGCCGCCTCCGGACAGCAGCGCTGCCAGACACAATCCGGTAAGAAAAGTCTTTGCTTCACGTGAATCCATGAAAACCTCCTTAATTGTTGATAAAGGGCTCATTCTTGGTCTTAGTTATTCCAGCCACCCGGGAATTCCATTAAATGTATCCAGGGGCTGTATCCTGCCTGCACATTTTTTCTCCTCTTTGTTTAAGGTTTGTAAAAGTATCTGGTTCTCCGATGTAGACTGCCGTCATTCCAGTTTGATTATTTCCTTTCTATGACGCCGCAGGCGATCCGGTCTCCCGCGTCTCCTGTATCCAGGGTTTGCTCGTCAAGTTCCTGAGTATAGCGTTGAGGGATATTGGCGAAGTTATCCGGTTCGGAGTGGATAATCAGGGCGCTTCCGTCGCCTTCGAAAAGTTCATTTAACCTGAAACGATCAGTCTTGACCACCAAGAAAGCACTGCCATCGTCATTGACCAGCAGGTTGGGCAGGTCACCAGCATGGTTGGGGTGGTCAGCACCTTCAGGGTTATAATGATCTCCAGCCGAGGTAAAAGGCGGTTCGCATTCACCAACTTCATGAATGTGAAAGCCATGAAATCCCGGTGGTAGGTTTGAACCTTCCATGGTGATCTTCACCATGTCAGATTCCTGCACAAGGGTAAGGGTGCCGACTTTTTCCCCTTCCGTATTGTGCACTTCAGCCTCAGCGCTCCGGGTTTCAGCCTGAACAGGGGTAAAAGCCCCAAACATAATCATTACTGAAATAACCAAAATAATACGAATCATAAGACATCTCCTTTCGTGCAGCCTTTAATTGGATTAATCGGCTAAAAAAAATTAATGTTATACCTGTTGCCGATAAATAAAGTGTAAAATCATCAAACATCAAGTCAACAAAGATTTATGACAAATTCATCAGGTTTGTTTTAGACTGGAGATATGCGGGAATGAAAATGTCCGGCGGAAATCGACCTGTCGGTTACACATAACAAGCATGCCAGTAAAATATTGTTATCTTTCAACTATATGATTCCCTATTCTTTTATCAATTGGATGTAGTTTGACTTTTATTTTCAATGTACTAGCTAAATAGTATTATCCATATCAATGCTTAATAATCTGTCAAAAGGCTATGAAGGCGGAGTAGCCGGCATTTTTATTGAGAAGCGAAACCCAAATGGGAGAGCATCATGAAACATTTAATTTACGGAGTTGTCTTTCTTTTTTTAGTGTCAACCTTTTCAGGTTGCGCGCCCCGAACTGAAGAGCCCTGGGCTTATCATCAGCATCCCGGGGGAGAAGCCTGTCTTAAAGAAGACCTCAGTGCAAGTGAAAGAAAAAGGTGCGACAGGTTGATTGTAGGTCCTTAATCTAAATATAAAGTCAGGCATTAATTTATCGAAAATTCTTCTATAAGTCAGATCCGGAAGAATAAAGAACTCATCGATGGAGGATTTTGTCCTGTATCACTGAAGATGTTTTGTGGGATAAAACCTTGGTTCATGTAGCAATTACATCTGATAGTCACGGTCCCGGTTACGCCTCACCTGTCATTGCGAGGGAGCGCAGCGACCGAAGCAATCTGAACGGCAAAAGTATAACGTGCTGAATTGTGGCTTATACGGTTCAAGTTACTTGTAAAAGTTTGGTTTTTTTTGAAATGACAGCGACTGGTGGTTTCAAGGCCCGCTAACACTCTACACTGGACTGAAAATGTCACCTTTTTACTTCATCCTTAATAATTTCAGTCTGGTACTTGAATATGCCATGAACCATATCTCGCTGGTTCTAACTGTCCTCGTTCTTTCCTTAAGTTTCTGGATTTTTACCGGGCTGATTATAAGCAGGTATGATCGTCTGGCCTCGGCAGTCATCAGTTTCAGCAATATATTATTTTGCATTCCAAGCATATCGTTGTTTGGACTTTTCATGACCATGCCCGGTTTTGGTCTTGGCCGGAAAACAGCGGTAGTCGTACTGGTCCTTTATGCCATGATGCCACTGGTAAGAAGCGTTTACCTCGGAGTCAAGTCGGTTGATGCTTCTGTTGTCGACGCCGGAAGAGGCATGGGCATGACGACTTCCCAGATCTTATTAAAAATCAGGATTCCCATGGCCTGGCCTATGATATTTGCCGGGATTCGGGTTTCTGTAGTGCTGATCACCGGGATAGCGACCATGGCCACTTTTATCGGCGAGAAAAACCTCGGGCGTCTTATTCACCAGGGAATAACCAGGGGCAATGCGGACATGATTATCGCGGGAGCGATAATAGTATCGCTTATGGCTTTGCTCCTTGACTATATTATGGGCCGGATTCAGAAAAAAATAGTCTCTCCGGGACTTCGTTTTCAACCTGGTGATTGATGTAATTTCATGATTGAGCTTGAAAATATAACCAAGAAATTTCCAGGAGCCGATTCTTTTTCCGTAGACCGGATCTCTTTCAGGGTTAATGAGGGAAACATCTGTGTTTTTCTGGGCCCTTCAGGGTGCGGGAAAACCACTATCCTGCGGATGATCAATCGTCTGGAGGAACCAAGCAGCGGAAATATTTTTGTCAACGGAAAGAATGTTCTGGAAGTCGATCCGTCCGGCTTAAGACAGTCCATGGGCTATGTAATCCAGCAGATAGGTCTGCTCCCGCATAGAACTATTGAACAAAATGTGGGCCTGGTACCGGAGCTTCTTGGCTGGGAAGCGGATAAAACCAGGAAAAGGGTCAGGGAATTACTGGAAGTGATGGGGTTAAAACCGGATGAGGTAGTCCGAAAATATCCTCATCAACTCAGCGGAGGACAGATGCAGAGAGTCGGGGTAGCCAGGGCCATGGCTGCCGATCCTCCAATAATGCTTATGGATGAGCCGTTTGGTGCAGTGGACCCCATTGTAAGGATAAGGCTTCAGGACGAGTTCCTCAGCCTGCAGCAAAAGTTTCAGAAGACCATCTGCTTTGTGACCCATGACATAAACGAAGCGATAAAAATGGGCGATTATCTGATAATTCTCAATCAGGGCCGTCTGATTCAGATGGGTTCTCCCATTGATGTTCTCACCAGTCCTGCCGATGAATTTGTCCTGAGCCTTATAGGAGAAGACCGTGGAGTTAAAATTCTTGACCTCACCAGGTGTGAAACCTTAATGGAGCCAATGCGGGAAACCCCGGATGATCTTATGGGTTCGGGTTGTTTCGTGCAGTCTATTCAGCCTGTAAAACTGGCTTTGGAAGTAATGATGAAGAAGGATTCAGATCATGTCGCGGTTTGCCGTGAAGAAAAAGTCATCGGACTTCTGAGCTGGAAGAACATAAAAAAACATATCAACCGGGTTAGCGGAGAGGATGAATGAGTTTTGATCCGGGCCTGTTTATGAAAGCCATGAGCCATCAGGCTCCTCCATATATACTGGAGCACCTGAACCTGGTCCTTATTCCCATGGGTATTGCCATTCTGATTGCTCTGCCCACGGGAATAGTTATCACCCGCCCGGGGTACAGGCATCTTTCACCCAGGATTATGGCTGTTTTTAATGCCGGACAAACAATACCTCCTCTTGCGGTAATAGCCATATTTTTCCCTTTTCTGGGTCTAGGTTACGGCCCGGCCATTCTGGCCCTGACCATTTACGCCCTGATGCCGATAGCCCGTAACACCATCACCGGGATTTCAACTGTTCCCGAGGATATAAAAGAAGCTGCTAGGGGCATGGGAATGACTTCGTGGCAGGTGCTGAGAAGGGTGGAGCTTCCCCTGAGTGTTCCAGCCATCATGAGCGGGATCAAAACTTCGGCTGTTCTTACAGTCAGTACTGCTGTCCTGGCAGCTTTGGTTGGAGGGAAGGGAATGGGGGCGATAATATTTGCCGGGATCAATTTTTTTCAGCCTGAACTGATTCTGGCCGGAACAATTTATATCGGGGCCATGGCAGTGTTTATTGAGCGTTTTATCGTTTTGATGGAGTGGCTTCTCTCACCGGCTCATTTAAAGGGGTGAGAAATCTCTTGTTGACAGGTCATTCAAAAAACTCGATGCCATGGCAAGCATGCATACCGAATAATTCAAGCGTTTCAAAACCGGCAGCTAAACCAGGTGAATATATCCTGGGAGGATTTTTCAGCAAACTTTTAAAGCAAAATAAACAAACCTTGAGGAGGAATCATGAAAGTCTATACAAGGATGGCAATGGTTGTTCTGTTATTCAGTATTATTATTTCCGGGTGCGGTTCGGATGAAACCGCAACAGAGGAAAAAAAGCTCAGACTGGCCAGTGCGGCGGAATGGACTCAAAGGGCTGATGGATTGCCCAATTTTCAAGATCATTATGGATTTGAATTTACCGATCTGGCAATTGTTGACCTTGGCCTGGCCTATCAGGCGGTGGGAACCGGCCTGGCTCATGTGGGTATAGGAGACGCCACCGAGGGACGGATTGCCAAGTATGATCTGGTAGTGCTTGAAGACGACAAATCTTTTTTTCCTGCTTACAATCCGGCTCCCCTGGTTCGAAAGGAGATTCTTGAAACATATCCCGAATTAGAAGACATCATGAAGGAACTGTCTTCAACTCTCGATCTGGAAGCCCTTACCCTGCTCAATAAAAGGGTATCCGTAGATGGAGAGATGCCAAGGAACGCGGCAAAGCAGTATCTTCTGGAACAAGGCCTGGTCAACAATGTGCAGCCTTCAAGGGACAGTGATAAACAGATTCCGGTGGTTGTAGGCAGCAAGACCTTTACCGAGGCCTTAACTCTGGGGTATCTGACCAGATATCTGCTGGAAGTCCGGGGTTTTAACGTCGTTGATGAAGTCGGACTGGGAGAGACCGCAGTTATCACCCCGGCCCTGTTTTCCGGTCAGATCGATATCTATTGGGAATATACCGGTACAGGACTTATGAATGTTATGGGTTACGATGAGATAGTTACTGATCCGCAAAAATGCTATGATCTGGTAAAAGACTGGTATCTGGAAAATCACGATGTTGTCTGGCTGGATTTTGCCCCGGCCAACAATACTTTTGTTCTTTTCACTTCAAGGGAGCTGCATGATCAGCATGGTTGGGAAAAAATCACTGAACTTGGAGAGTATCTGGAGGATTAAATACTTGCAGGACGGCCGGCTGCCGGTCAGTGACGGTAGTTTTATTGGACAGAGAAGCAGATGATACAAGGGAGCATTAACGCAAATGCAAGTTGACGGGTTGATCGCCAAATCCTGCAATGGTGAATCATTTTCCAGGGAGGAACTTATCTTTCTTCTTTCCATTCCCCCTGTTGCTCCCGAAAGCTTTAAAATAATTGCCAGGGCCAGGGAAATATCCGGGAAACTTGTTTCCCGGAAAGCCGAAATACACGGCCAACTTGCCCTGGACCTTGCTCCCTGTCCCTGTGACTGTAAGTTTTGTTCTTTTGCGGTATCCAATCAGGTTTTTAGAAAGGAGACCAGGATATCCCCGGATGCGGCGGTCAGGTATGCGCAACAGTTTCAGGAGCAAAGCGTCAACTCCATATATGTCATGACCACGGCCCTGTATCCATTTGATCTGTTTATCGAGATGTCGATAGAGATAAAAAAAAATCTGGGGCCGGAAGTCATTATGCTGGCCAATGTGGGAGATCAGTCTCTGGAGCGGGCCGAAACAATCAGGGATGCCGGCTACACTGGAGTATACCATGCCCTGAGAATGAGGGAAGGGGTGGATACCCTTATCCCGGGTCACGTCAGAAAGAAGAGCATTCGTAATTTCCAGGCGGCGGGGCTCAAGGTGGGTACCTGTGTGGAGCCGGTTGGACCGGAACATACAAATGAAGAACTGGCTGATGCAATACTTTTTGCAGCTTCCATAAATCCCGCATTCAGCGGAGCAGCCAGACGCATAAGCATACCAGGAACTGAGATGGAAAAGCGGGGCATGATCAGCGAACTGCGCATGGCCCAGATCGTGGCGGTAACCAGGCTGGGGACTCCCGGGTCGGTGAAAGGAATCTGCACACATGAGCCCTGTACTCTGGGTGCGTTGGCCGGAGCCAATCTTTTCTGGGCGGAAACAGGATCCAACCCCAGGGATACTCATGAAAAAACAGAGCAGGGACGGGGACATGGCGTTGGAAGGTGCAGGGCTATTTTTCAGGAAAGTGAATGGGGGATTCTAAAGGGCCCTTCAGTATACTTTTCTGATTGATTCTAAAGTACCTTGACGTATCCTCATTTCTGCCCCCCTCCGGTTTCTGAACATGAAGGCGAAAAGCCGGCTGATCAGGAATCTTTACCATTGTGTTTCAGCCTCTGATTATCCAGGTAAAAAATCAGAATTCATTTCCCGTGAAAGACAAAACAGCACCAGCGAACTTCTGAGATTCGGCCAGAGCAGTATCTCCTTTAACCCGCCATTACCCCCCTGGCTTACGAATTTTTTCCGGTTTATCTTGATATGCCGGCTGCGGCAAAGATTAATAAAGTCATCCACCGTGGCCAGTCTTATATTGGGCGTTTCATACCATTCATACGGCAGATTTCTGTTAACAGGCAACCGGCCTCTGAACATGATCTGCAGCCGGATCCTCCAGTGAGCGAAATTCGGAAAGGTGATTACAACCCGCTTGCCCACCCGAAGGCCGTTTTTAAGCAATTCCAGGGGATTGGGCACACTGAGCATGACCTGGTTGAGGATGACCAGGTCAAAAGAGTCATCATCAAAATCAATGATGTTTTCCTCAAGGTCTCCCTGGATTACGTTTAAACCTCCAGCAAGACAATCAGCCGCGTATTCGGAATCCAGCTCAATGCCCAGTTCTCTGATCCCTTTTTCCCTTTTCAGCCGGAGCAAAAGGTCTCCCTTTCCGCATCCAAGATCCAGAACCCGGTCGCCGGGCCCTGTCAATTGACAGATCAGCGGATCAAATACCCTGTCTCTATCAATGCTTTTGGACCAGTCAATATTTTGTTGAAGTGTTGACTGTTTCATCATTATCCCTCTTTTTCCAGCCTGGTCAGAAAACCGGTGATGACCTCGCTCATCCGGTTTCCGGGAAGCAGGAAAGCGTCATGACCCTGGTCGCTGTCGATATCGCAGTAGGACACTTTTTTCCCAGCCATTCCGAGAGCTTTGACCAGCTCCCTGGAGCCGGCAGTAGGGAAGAGCCAGTCGCTGGTGAAGGAAATTACCAGAAATGAGCATCGGCTTTGGGAAAAGGCTTTTTTCAGGGTGCCGTAGTCGGCTTGCAGATCGAAATAATCCATGGCCCTGGTGATGTACAGATAAGTATTGGCATCGAACCGTTCTACAAATGTGCTTCCCTGGTGGTGCAGATAGTTTTCCACCTGAAAATCCGCCCCGAATTTGTACCCTCTCCGGCTGCCGTTGATGAAACGCCTGGAAAATTTTCGCAGCATCGAGTCTTCGGACAGATAGGTGATGTGCCCTATCATGCGGGCCAGGGACAGGCCTGAAGAAGGTTGGCGATCTGGTTCATAAAGACCGAAATTCCACTGTGGATCACTCATTATGGACTGCCTGGCCACCTCGTTAAAGGCGATGGCCTGGGGAGACATGCGCGCGGTAGTGGCGATGGGCAAGGCACCCCTGACCATTTCCGGAAAGCTGACAGCCCACTGCAGGACCTGCATTCCCCCAAGTGAGCCGCCGATTACAGCAAAAAGCCTTTCAATGCCCAAGTGGTCAACAAGCCATTTCTGAACTTTGACCATATCTTTGACCGTGTAAAAAGGGAAATGCAGGCCATAGGGTTTCCCGGTGGCCGGGTTGATCTCGGACGGACCAGTGGTGCCCTTGCATCCCCCCAGGAAGTTGCTGCAAATTACAAAGTAGCGGTCAGTATCCAGAGGCTTGCCGGGGCCGATGAGCATGTCCCACCATCCGGGCTTTTCACGGGGATCGTCGGCGTGGTATCCGGCGGCATGGGCGTCGGCGGTCAGGGCGTGGCAGACAAGGACCGCATTGTCTTTAGCCGGGGAAAGGCTTCCATAGGTTTCATAGGCTACGGTTATGGGAGACAGGGTTTTGCCGGATTCAAGATTCAGTACGTAATCATCCCCCTTAAAAATGACTTTATCGGTTTTAACCATTCCGACGCTTCTTTTGACCGCAGGGTCTAAAAGTGCTGACTGTTGCATGAGAAACTCCTGAGTATTATTAATAAGCAACCATGAAGATCATGATGGGCATTTTTGAACCCATCCTGCTTCCGGAGGTTGAATAAGTATAAATTTTAAAGTGCTCCACCCGGGCGGCCCGGGACCAAATCGATAGGTAACTTGATGACCTGAACACGAGATTGCTTCGCTTTGCTCGCAACAAGGATTGCCGCGCTCGAAGACTCCCTCGCAATGACACCTGACAGTCACAGCCCGGGTCACGCTTCACCTGTCATTGCGAGGGAGCGAAGCGACAGAAGCAATCTGTATGGCAAAATATATTATGCTGAATTAATTGCCAATACACTTCAAATTATTTTAAAGGTATAAATTTAAGAAACAAAGCTGAAGGTAAATTAAACAAAAACAATAGCAGGTGAGTTGATCTGAAAACCGGTCCCGGTCTTCAGATCCCGGGCATGCAGCATAGGCTTGAACTCCAGAGCCGCACTTCGTGCCGGGGGGAAAGGGGGCAGAAACGAAACATTATAAACCTGTACCCGCATAAGTTTAAAGGCTATTGAAATTGATCAGATAATTATTATCATTAAACCATCTGCAAAATGTAAAGAAAGTTCCAGCCGGTTATTTCCGGCGGGAAAGCAAATAATTTAACTTTGACCCTTGACCTGAATTTAGAAATAGCGCTAATTATTAGTAACAGACAAATTAAGGAGGAAAAGCGTGAATGTCAAGAAAAAAGGGCTCATGACCAGGGTTCTGCATGATGGTCACCAGCCGGACAGGGAGACAGGGTCAAGAGCGGTTCCCATATACCAGACCACAAGTTACGCGTTCAGGGACTGTGATCATGCCGCAAATCTTTTTGCCCTTAAAGAACCGGGCTATATTTACACCCGGATCATGAATCCAACTACAGATGTTCTGGAAAAAAGGCTTGCCTCCATTCATGAAGCTGCAGGCTCCCTGGCGACAGCATCGGGCATGGCCGCCATTTTTTACTCGGTGACCAGCATTACCAGAGCAGGTCAGAATATTGTTTCGGGCAGCAACCTTTACGGCGGGACTCACACCCTGTTTACCCATACTCTGAAAAGATTCGGGATTGAGGTCAGGTTTGTTGATTCAGGCGATGCGGAAAACTTCGCCCGGGCCATTGACCGGGACACCCGGCTTTTATTTACTGAATCCGTAGGCAATCCCAGATGCAATATTGACGACCTGGAAGCCATTGCCAAAATAGCCCACGCACATGATTTGCCCTTGATTGTCGACAATACTTCCACGCCCCCGCCTATTTTCAATCCTTTTGAATGGGGCGCGGACATTCTGGTCTATTCCCTGACCAAAATGATCGGCGGACACGGCACATCAATCGGCGGAGCCATAGTGGAAAAAGGCGGATTCGGCTGGGAAAGGGGGGGTAAGTATCCGGAAATCACCGGACCTGATCCGTCATATCACGACCTTAACGTCTGGGAAGCCATGGATTGCGAAAAAAAAGAGCAGCCGGACTGCCCGATTTTTACCCTCAAGGCCAGGATCGGCCTGCTCCGCGATACCGGGGCGGCACTTTCGCCCATGAACAGTTTTCTTTTTCTCCAGGGCCTTGAGACCCTGCCCCTGAGGGCAAAGGTTCACGTGGAAAACGCCCTGGCCGTGGCCAGGCACCTGGAAACTCATCCCCTGGTATCCTGGATCAATTATGCCGGACTTCCCTCTCATCCCGACCATGAGAGGTGTTTGAAGATGTTTCCCCTGGGCTGCGGGGCCGTGTTCGGATTCGGAATAAAGGGTGGCTTGACCGCGGGAAAAAAGTTTATTGAATCTGTCGAGCTTTGTTCGCATGTGGCCAATATACTCGATGCAAGGACTCTGGTCATTCATCCGGCCGGTACCACCCATCAGCAGCTTTCGCCCGGTGAACAGGCTGAAGCCGGGGTGACCGGGGACATGATCCGGATCTCAGTCGGTCTGGAAGATGTCCGGGATATACTGGATGACCTTGATCAGGCCCTTGAAAAATCACAAAAATTATAATCTGTCTGCCTGGAGGAGAAAATGTGGGAATATACAGATAAAGTTAAGGAGCATTTCATAAATCCGAAAAACGCGGGCACAATTGAGGATGCCGACGCTGTTGGCGAAGTCGGATCACTTGCCTGCGGAGACGCCCTGAAGTTATACATTAAGCTTGATGACGCCGGACGGATAAAGGACGCCAAGTTTAAGACCTTTGGCTGCGCCAGCGCCATAGCATCCAGCTCAGTGCTCACGGAAATGATCAAAGGCAAGACCATTGAGGAAGCCTCGAAAATCACCAACCGGGATATTGCCCGGGAACTTGGAGGTCTTCCCAAGGAGAAAATGCATTGTTCGGTCATGGGTCAGCAGGCCCTGGACGCTACCTTGCGCAACCTGAGGGGTGAACCTCCTGTTGCTCAGGATCTTGAAGGCGAGGTTGTCTGCGAATGCTTCGGAGTTACAGAAGACCAGATTCGGAAGGCCATAACCGATAACAATCTGAGCACTGTTGAGGACGTGACCCATTTTACCAAGGCAGGAGGGGGATGTACCGAATGCGTACCTGATATTGAAAGAATTCTGGAGGAACTAAAAGGGCAGAAACCAGCTGTTCAGGAACCGGAAAGGACAGAACAGCCCATGACAAATATCCGAAGAATGCAGCTGGTGACCAGGGTTATTGATGAAGAGATAAGGCCAAGCCTTAAAAAGGACGGCGGGGACATCGATCTGGTGGATATTGACGGAACCATTGTCAAGGTCGCCTTAAGAGGAGCCTGCACGGGCTGCCCTTCCAGCCAGGTCACCCTGAAGAATTTTGTGGAAAAAAGGCTCAGGGACAGAGTTGATGAAACCATCCGGGTGGAGGAGGTCAAGTCATGAGGGTAGTTTATCTTGACAACAACGCCACCACAAAAACTGCCCCGGAAGTGGTTGAGAAGATGCAGCCCTATTTTGAAGAGTATTACGGTAATCCGTCCAGCATGCATAACTTTGGAGGCCTGGTTCAAAAAGAGATAGCCCTGGCCAGGGAAAGTGTGGCCTCGGGGCTTGGCTGCCTGGCCCGGGAGGTTGTTTTCACCTCGGGAGGCACCGAAGCGGACAATGCGGCGATTTTTTCGGCAACCGGTTCCCAGCCGGATAAAAAGCACCTGGTTACCACCAGAGTAGAACATCCGGCCGTGCTCAGTACCATGAAATACCTGGAAGGAAAGGGTTATGAAGTCACTTATCTGGGAGTGGATGAGAAAGGCCGGCTGGACATGCAGGAATACCTGGACAGTTTGCGTCCGGATACTGCCCTGGTCTCCGTGATGTACGCCA
The DNA here is from genome assembly GCA_007121655.1 of Desulfonatronovibrio sp. Lineage (GTDB taxonomy): Bacteria > Desulfobacterota > Desulfovibrionia > Desulfovibrionales > Desulfonatronovibrionaceae > Desulfonatronovibrio. Next base: position 11,510 of record SKKD01000223.1, read on the forward strand.
ATAATGAAACAGGAGTTATTTTTCCGGTCCGGGACATGGCTCTGGCAGCCAGGGAAAAAGGGGTCCTGTTTCATACCGACTCGGTTCAGGCCATTGGAAAGATTCCCATGGACATGAAGGATCTGCCTGTTGATTACCTTGTTTTATCCGGACATAAGATTCACGGCCCCAAAGGTGTGGGGGCGGTTTTTGTTCGCAAGAAATCTCCTTTCAGGCCGTACATCATGGGCGGGCACCAGGAAAACGGGCGCAGGGCAGGAACTGAGAATACCACCGGGATAATCGGGCTGGGAAAGGCCATGGAACTGGTCTTGAAAAACATGGACCAAAAAAATGATGAAATGTCCAGACTCAGAAACAAGCTTGAGCAGGGTTTGCTGGGAGCCGTGACCAACTCCAAGGTCAACGGCGAAACATTGAACCGTCTGCCCAACACCCTGAATATATCCTTCAGCTACGTTGAGGGAGAGGCCATCCTGCTTATGCTTGATCAGTTCGGTGTCTGCGCGAGTTCAGGTTCTGCCTGCACTTCAGGCAGCCTTGAACCGTCTCATGTACTCCGGGCCATGGGGGTCCCCTTTACTCATGCTCACGGTTCCGTCAGATTCAGCCTGAGCAGGTATACGACGGAAGATGAGATTGATCTGGTTTTAGAAAAGATGCCCGGAATCATTCAAAGACTAAGGGACATGTCCCCGTTTTCCGCGGACAGCGAGGCGATCTGCGCAACTAAATGAAATAACCGGATTTGATCAGGGA
>SKKD01000111.1 GCA_007121655.1 Desulfonatronovibrio sp.
ACCCTGAATATTTTTTTCCCAGGCTTCCCCTTGACGCAGTTCTGGTTACCACCCCTGATTCAAAACTGGTAGCCACCGGCCGGATCAAGCAGCAGTGCCGGACAGCGGAAAAAGTTTCCTTCAGAATGGTTGACGCACTTTTTCTTGAAATTCAGGCCGAAGCAAGGAATATCGCCGGACAACGCGCGGCGGCCACCGGTGTCCCCCTGGACCGGCTGGAAAGCACCCCGGAAATCATGCACAATGATTTTGTTGAGGCCGAATCAAGGGTGGCGCGACATTTTAAAAATAAAATAGTCCGGATTGATTGCGGGAAAATGACCATCAACGACTTTATCGGTTTCAAGATCATCGGCGATCAGGAGCTGCTCGACAGGGTTCCGGAACTGCTCAATAATGAGCCCGGCATCTCCGTAGTGGAAATGGAGCATCACACCGGTAATTACAAAGCCGTCAACCTGCTGGCAGACATTCAGTTGCCGGGACCTGAAGAGTTGACTGCCTTCCTGAATGACATTGATTGGTCCATTGCATTACACAGAGGTCTAAACCCTGATGAGCTTCGAACGGATATGGAAGGGTATGTGGTACAGGGAGCCAGGTCTGTCCAGATGGAGATCATCCTGACTACCTATGATGAACTAATGGAATCAGAATTCGGCCGCTCCATTCATGAACTTCGGATTTTGCGACTTCGGCAGCGCCAGACATACAGTGGCCTCATCGCCCAAAACGTAGCCTATCTGGTGGAATATCTTCTCGCGCTGGCCATTTCGCCAAGTGTCGTCATTCCGGAATTACCGGTCAAAATTTATGGACGTTACCTGCCCGAGACCATTGCTTCGGCAAAATGGGCGCTTTACGGCCATGAGATCGATGACAGCATACTGAATGCCTTTTGTGCCAAACGCCATTGCTCAACAAGACGCTAAAAAAATTTCCCGTTGCCGGCCTGCAGAAAAGAATCGACGCATGATGGCGTTAAGATTGAGATTTAATCTTTGACAACCAGGTACAGCCGGTTCATGACCTGCCATCTCCGGTCCAAATCCTCGGAGCTTACAAAAACATCCTTCATTATACCCGCGTGGGCCAGAAAACCATCGGGTGAATACCCTGTAACAACAATATAATGAGGTCTTCTGACCAGACCCGGACTTGTTTCCATAAGCACAATGACTGGATTGCCTGAATCGATCGCCTGTTTAATCAGGGAAACATCCCCTCTTCCCGAAGTTGTTTCAAAACCCTGAGCTCTAGCGAAATTTTCCATGTCGGCCAAAAGAGTTCTGTTGAGGGCCGGAATATAGATCTCCTCTGTAATTTCTTCAAGCTCGATCTCCTTTCCGTAAAATCTCAAAACCGAAGCCAGGGCGGCCGGGCCGCAATCATTGTCCCTGGACTGGGGCACATACGGAACCTCCAGCCTGGTTATGTCCGCATCCAGCAGAACATGTTCCTGCACAGGCTTGAAAGGACTGCAGCCCCAGACCAGCAGGACAATGAACACGGCAGGAAAATATCTGTAACTATTGAACAACTACTCTCCTGTCAGCAATCTTCAGGATTAAAACAACAATCAACGCAACAAGCAATACTCCGATAATTACCCCGCCGATTCCGCCGCCAACCTCATCGGAAAGAGAGGCAAGCTGGTGAAGTTGTTTGTCATCCAGGCTGTTCATCCTGGCCATGACCTCTTCCTGGGAAAGTCCGTGATCCGCCAGGCGCTGGGCCACCACCTTGTGCTCAAGGGCCTTTCTCACGGATTCGATTTTTTCAGCCCTTTCTGAAATCTGTTCCCCGGTTGAAAGGCGGCTTTCAATAAGCGATGCCTCTCCGGTCGAGGGGATAAGAGCCACAAAAAAGTAAAACACCAATACAAACTTACAGATTCTTTTGTCCAGTAAAAATCTCTTGAGCCCCATTTGACAACCTCCTTGTTTAATATGTTGCATTCTTTGGTAAAGATAAAATTATAAATACAAATGGCAAGAAAATTTTTTAACTAAACAATCTATTTTGCGGAATATCATTCTAATTAACTCCAAACATTTAAATTTACCCAAACTGAGCGGTTTTACATGTGACTATCCAGCATCACTGTCATTGCGAGCACCCCGGAGGAACCACCTTTCTCCAGAGATCTCCGGATCCGGAGATTATACAAGCAATCACAATTTGAAGCATCCTTGACAGATCACTCTCGCTCATTAAATTTTTAGCAATTCTTTTCGTGTAATGAATTAAGAATATCTCACGCCCGGCCTGCCTCCGGCCTCTCCGAGCTGGAAAGCTCTCCGAGCAGGAAGCCACAGGGCCTATGCCCGGGGGGGAAGCAGGCCTAGAGTGCACCCCGGAGCAATACGCTTCGCTGAGACTTCGTCTATTGCACAGGGCAGGCAGAGCAAGGCACGAGGAAGAGATAAATATTCATATCCCCCGAGCCGGGGTATATAAATAAAACTCCCCGCCCTGCACCCATTCAGGGATCAGGGAAATATTTTTAACTTAACAGGAGGTATGAACAATGAAATCTGTAAATTTTTTAAAGCTGAGTTTTTTGCTGGGGATTATGGTTTCTTTTTTAATTGCCAACGTGCTCGTTGCCGAGGCCCAGAGAGGTCAATCTCCGAGAGGCCAGTACCAGCAGCAGGAGCAGGATTATGAGCAGGACTGGGGCTTCTTCGGCCAGGAAAGGGGCATGAGGGGTCCCGGAGCCGGCATGATGCCCGGCATGGGAATGCAGGATATCCAATTTCTTCCGGGTCTGACCGAGGAACAACGCGAGGAAATTAGATCGATCCAAAGAGAAGCCCGCCGGGAGCACAGGGAAACCATGCTGGATATGATGGATTACAGGGATGACTTTATGGACGCAATTGCTGAAGACAGGCCCGACCCCCAGAGAGTCAGGGAACTGCATGAAGCCATGAGTGAAAAACAGGCGGAAATGATTGAATCATCCATAGAAACCCGCAACAGGATTTACGATCAGCTTACTGAAGAGCAACGCGAAGAGTTAAGAGAAATTCAACGAAGACCTTTTGGCCGGCATTTCAGGTAGTGCTTTAGCGCGCTTCCCGCCAAAGGCATTCCGCATTTATTTGAACAGCCCTGCTTTTGATTCGAAAGCAGGGCTGTTCTTTTGCCATGAATCCTCCGCCGGGGGGCGGAAGACCTTTTCTCTGTGAACTCTGCCTGCCCTGTGCAATAGACGAAGTCTCAGCGAAGCGTATTGCTCCGGGGTGCGCTCAAGGCCTGCTTCAGGCCGGGTGTGAGATAATCTTTCTTTCTCTCACCCGCTCGAAGACTCGCTTGAGTCACGGAGCAAGGCAGGAGGAAGAGATAAATATC
>SKKD01000107.1 GCA_007121655.1 Desulfonatronovibrio sp.
ACAAATTCAGAAATTTATAGGTTTGCTGTACAGATTGCTTGTGTCGCTACGCTCCCTCGCAATGACAGGTAAGGCAATGCTCCCTGACCTCTTTTTCCTCTCTTCAATTCCTCAATTCCTGAATTCTGGCTGTCATCGTGAGCGAGTCTTCTTGCCCTGTGAATACACGAAGTGCAGGCGCAGCCATTCAACCGGGGCGGGCGCGACGATCTCACTGGCACAGAGGGTTGCGGACAAAGCAAAGTAACCAGGCGCATAGGTCATTTTAAATTACTTATCGGTTGGTCCCGGGCCCCGAATGGAGCGCTTCTAAGTAACTTTAAAAAAAGCTGGACCCCGGATCGGGTCCGGGGTGACGGTTAAAGCAGGCTGTTGCTCTTTTCCGTCATTCCGGCGAAATCCGGAATCCAGGATTAAGACGGTATAAGTTACTTGCAGGCTTGATCTATCCCTGGTGCTTCCGGTGGAGCGCTTATATCCCCGGATAAAGACATATTTGTCCCGCATAAGCAAGCAGGCCTGAAGGGCTTGATGTTGAATGTTACCTGTTTATAATTTTTTAAATAGTTTTCATTCATCTTGATTTGTCCGGATTTACTTTCTCGTCTCAATGAAGAGATGTAAAATAATAGGCAGGATGTTTTATATATGAAGGCACTCATATTTGATCTTGACGGCACATTGGTGGACACTGTGTATGCCCATGTAATTGCCTGGCAGCAGGCTCTGGCCGAAGCCGGCATGTTCATCGAAGGGCGGCGTTTACATCGGCTGATAGGCATGAGCGGAGATCTGTTTACCCGTTCAGCCACTCTGGAACTGGACCGCGATATCAGCCTCTCCGAGTCCAAAGCCATACAGGATCGTCATGGAAAGCTGTTTTCAAAACTCCTGCCGGAACCCCGGCTCCTTCCCGGAGCCAGGGAATTGATGCGCTTTCTGCGGGAGAAATCCATTCCCTTTGGCATTGCCACCTCGGGGCGGCGTCCGGAGATCAACCCCGCCCTTGATAAACTGGGCCTGGGTCCTGATGCCGTGGTTGTCGAGCGCAGGGAAGTGGCCCATGGCAAGCCTGAGCCGGATCTTTTCGAGGCCTGCCGGCAATTGTTGGATGTCAGGGCTGAAGAAAGTTTCGTTGTTGGGGATGCGGTCTGGGATCTGTTGGCTGCCAGGCGGGCGGGTATGTTGGGCATAGGCATGATGAGCGGTGGATACGGTGAGGATGAGTTGAACAAGGCTGGGGCCTTTCGGGTTTACAAAGACCCTGCGGATTTGCGGCGCTCACTTGATGAACTGGGCATGCTTCATTCATAGAGCAGCTCAAGGCAACTTTGCGCCGGAAATGAGTAATAGCCCTTTGTATGTTTAAACGGCACTATTGCAGATAATCCTGAAAAAAGGACTTGATAATATTACAGATGTTCTTAATTAAAATTATAGGAAAATTTTTCCAACGATAGAAAAAAAGGAGAGACCAATGAAATTATTGAAGCTTTTATTTGCAACGCTGCTATGCATGGTGCTTTTGTTTGGTGTCGCGGGATGTAATGATGACCCAACCTTTGCTCCGGAAGAGGAAGTCCCGCGTGGGCCCGAGGCTCCACGAGAAGCTCCCATGGAAGATCCTGACACCCCTGATCATGATCCTGATACTCCCGAGCCTCCGGTAAATTAGGCCCGGGTTCGGAGATCAGGAAAGCTGCTTCTGCTGAGCCGGAACCGGCATAGCCGAAGCCTGTCCTGGAGATTCAGGCATCAGTAAGTTTCAGCTCTACGGGACTTTTTAGAAACACCTGATGTTGGGGGTGTTTCCATTCACCCGGATGATGAGTCCTGCTTGCAGGATTGCAAGACAAATCTGCTCAAGCAGACAGGGGGACGGTCTATCCGGGCTCCCATGTAATTTTTGATCGGAAACCAGTTTTCCTGTCAATAAATTTACTTCTTCTGGTTTGCGGATCCCTGCCTGTTCTGTATATTTAATTTGCCTCTTTCCAGCCGGAAGAAAAACTTCTGGTGACATATCAGTAAGGGCTCTTCGCTTGAGGAGAAAAAATGTCCCATAGATTGGTGCTGGTCGGAGCAGGCCACACTCACGCATTGCTTATATTGCGAATTCCGGAAATTAATAAGCAGGGTATTTCTGTGACTGTAATCAGTCCTCATGAACATCAATTTTATTCCGGAATGGGACCAGGCATGCTGGGAGGGTGCTACAGGCCCGAAGAACTAAGTATTCCCGCCAGGAGCCTGGTTGAATCCCGGGCAGGGACATTTGTTAAGGACAGGGTCGTTCACGTGGATGCTGGTCTGAAGCTCCTGACATTGCAAAGCGGCGCGAATATTACTTACGATACGGCATCGTTTAATATCGGGAGCGAGGTTACCTTTAATGCGCCGTCCGGTCCGGATGCGCAGGACATTTTTACGGTCAAGCCCATTTATAATCTGCTTTCCGCCCGCAGACGAATCCTGGAACTGGCCCGCGATGGCAAGGTACGCATAGCTGTTGTGGGGGGCGGTCCGGCAGGACTGGAAATCGCCGCCAATGCGTGGGAGGCCTGTCATCAGCATGGCGGACACGGCTGTTCCATGAGGCTCTACAGCGGCAGTAAATTTCTAAGGGGAAATCCTGAAAGAGCGCGCAATATTGCCCGCATGGCCATGGAAAAGCGCGGGATTGAAATAGTTGAAGGCAGTCGGGTGCAGGAGATAACAGGGAGAAAAGTGATTCTGGAAGACAAAAGCACCTCGCATGAGGATGTTATCTTTCTCGCTCCGGGGATTAAGCCGCCATCTTTGTTTCTCAAATCAGGATTGCCCACGGGACCTGACGGAGGACTGAGGGTCAACCGCTTTCTGCAGTGCGTGGATCATCCGGAACTGTTTGGAAGCGGCGACTGCATTTTTTTTCAGGAAGCCCCCCTGGACAAAGTGGGAGTTTACGCAGTGCGCCAAAGTCCCGTCCTTTTTCACAACCTGCAGGCAGGGCTTCAGGGAAAGCCCCTAAAAAACTTCAGTCCCGGAGGAAAATACCTCCTGGCATACAATCTTGGAGGGAGCAGGGGAATTGTCCACAGGGGAAAGCTTGCTTTTGACGGGCGTTTGGCCTTCCGGATCAAGAATTATCTGGACACGAAATTCATGAAAAAGTTTCAAACATAACCACAGTAACGTGCTTTTGAAAAAATGCGGGCAAGTCCGCCATTAGTTATAGTAACTTTAATTTTTATTTATTTTTTATTGTATCAACTTATGTTGGAAGTTTAGTTGAATTTTTTATGTGATCGATAAGGAATGATCTGATTATGATAGGATGCGTACAAGCGCGTATAAACGCTTTAGACT
>SKKD01000218.1 GCA_007121655.1 Desulfonatronovibrio sp.
ACCGGCTTTCTGGACAGCCGGGAGCAGTACCTGGAAGAACTGGACGCCTTCTTCTCCAGACATTTACCCTGACAGGCTGTTGAAAAATACCCGCAGGCCTCGTTGCAGGTCATTTCAAGTTGCTACTTGTTGGTTTATCCCCGGGGCGCACTGGTGGAACGCTTTTCACCTCCAGGGTCAGCCCCCTGTTGCCCTCAACCACAACTATAGTCCCGGGTTCAGAAATATATCCGTCCAGGCTTTTTGCCCGCCAGATTTCACCTTTTAGCCCCACCTGACCCTCGGGCTCCAGAGGAGTTCTCACCACCGCTCGTGAACCGTGGAGCATGGCAATGACATTTTGAGGGCTCGGGCTCAGAGCCTTTTTGTAGAGGCGATAAACCAGCATGTCCTTGGTAATCCACGCCAGGATCACGAGCCAGGCTGTAAATACGCTGATCCAGCCCCTGTCAAGGGCAAACATGAGGATAACTCCCAGAAACAGGACCCCGGGTATCTGCAGCAGAGTATAGACCAGAGGTGCCTGAAATTTCTGAAGTTTAAAACCGTGCTTCAAGGAATTGCTCCGCAGGCTTAATCATAAATTTGAGTTGACAGCCGGACAAAGAATGAATAGTTGAATTTACCTTGTTATGCCCCCGTAGCTCAGTAGGATAGAGCACAGGATTCCTAATCCTGGTTTGCCCAAGTTCGAATCTTGGCGGGGGCACCAATAAAAAAATCAAAGGCTTCTGGATTTTTCCGGAAGCCTTTTTCTGTACTCAAAGCTTCCGTGTACTCGCTATGTACTCACTGGAAAAGCATTCAGAGACCATCTGAATGGTAGAGGTAGTGCATCCCATCTACTGTTGAACTCTTTCTCATCCAAACTAACATCACATCCCCACGAACTCAAGGGCTATGGGAACATGCAGAGGATAGGTTTATATCTGTTCCCATTATTTGTTAGCGAAATACCTTTACCTGGAATCGTGTGGAGGTGATGGATGGTCGCCTTAAAAAATTCAGCACTCCAAATGTTTTGAACCAGTACTATTTGAAGCTGGAAGTATCAAGTGCATGTCTCTTAGCTGGTCTTAGGGCGGCAAGCCCTGACCAGTATTTTAATCTCAGAATCCTCTGGTTTTGAGAATCTGATAACAGCGTCATGACATCCTGCCCGAACAACCATGGCTGTCTTCGCCACCGGCCTGACCGCATAAAAAATCTTGCTATTGCTTTTCTGTTCTGGTTAATCACCAGGCCAAGATAAAAATCTCTCCACTGTCACAGATGAACACCCTGTACTGCGTTATTTGGTCCTTCTATCCCTACATAGGAGATTGGAAATGAGAAAACTGTTTCTGAAAGCTTTCCTGGCCCTGGCCCTGTTATTCATGGTAACGCCCAACCTTCATGCCGCAACCGGCACCTACATCGACTGCGTCCATGGTTGTCCCGACCTGATCGTTTGCACCTACTGCTGCAACGAGACCTTCAGCAGCATCCTGGCGACCTGCGACGCTAACCGGGACCAGTGCGAGGCCCTCTGCCCTCCGGGGCACATGGATTGTCTTGACGCATGCATGATGGCCAGGAACGATTGCCTCAAGCAGGACACACGGGTTTTCGACTGCCCGCACTGGAAGGCGGGCGGTCCTTATCCGGGCATGACAAAGTAGACAGAGTGCAAGTTTTTGTCATGAGGACGATCGTTAAATGATTTGATCCTTTGGCAGGATGGGGTAGTCGGTATGGACAGCTCCATCACGCCGGGATGGCCGGACGCTGGTCATAGCACCCCCTGTTCTTCTGGAAAAAACCAATCCTGGCTCATGGCGAAATGTGTTTACTGATTTTAAGGTTCCAGCGGAATATCAGTCTCTGGGTAAGCCTGAACAACTGGTTCATCCGGTTGGAGCGTACTTTTGAAATTGATCCGTTACCTTAACGTAAAGAAAAGAATATCTCACGCCCGGCCTGAAGCAGGCCTTGAGTCGCGGAGCAAGGCAAGAGAAAGATAAAGCAGGAGTAAGAGGTTTAATATTCATATCCATCGAGACGGTGTATATGAATAACAAGCTTCCCCGCCAGGGCCGAGGACCCTTTTCCATTACTGCAACTCGCAGCGGGCTGACAAATCGCCTTCCTGGCGGTGGCCAGTTTTTCCTGGCCTTGTTTGACACTGAGTCATCGTCTCTTAGCTTTTATATGATATCTATCAATGTCTGAAGTGATTCTGGCCCGGAAATCTAAATATATGGAGGAACTTATGCCTAAATACATAATTGAAAGGGAAATTTCAGGAGCGGGAAAACTGTCGGATCAGGAACTAAAGGAGAGTTCGCAAAAATCATTGGACACCATGAAGAAGATGGGTCCGCAAATTCAGTGGGTGCAGAGCTATGTTACTGATGACAAAGTATACTGTGTTTATATAGCCCCTGATGAGCAGTCTATCCGGGAACATGCCGAGCAGTGCGGCCTGCCGGTGAACCGAATTTCAAAAGTAACTAATATTATTGACCCGACAACTGCAGAATAGCCCATCTTTGAAGAGTTCCTGAATAGCGGATTGTTACAAAAGTTTTTTCCAGAGCCTGAAATTTATTTTCAGGCTCTGACTTCTCCTGTTTATGCACGTTTAGTCTTTCCAAAAGCGCGCTCCCCACTACTGATTTTTTTGATCTTTGCTGAGGGTGATTTCAGATAATTTTCTATGAGAAACCGCTGTTTCAAACTTCTCTGAAAATATTTTCAGTATCGAAAACGATCTTATTCTCCGGCTATGGACATTTAAACTGTTAAGACTTAAGCATGTTTACCAGATTAGTATGTTTTTATCCGGCCGGATCTTGCAAGTAAGAGAATAGAGTTACAGACAAATTAATACTAGCCAGCCATTATTCCTTCAGCTAATTTTTTCATCCCATTTACCAACGATAGCCACGGAAATATACCATGATTAGAAACGCAAGATTCATAATGCCTGGCAGACCTATTGTATCCAATGTTATATCCAGAACCGCCCTGGCCGGCTTTCAAATGGGAGATATTAAGGGATTATTTATATTTACTGTAATAATAATGATATAGGAATTGCCGGATGGTACAAAACTTAACTACTCCAATGAGGTTATTTTTATCAAACAGAATGGTGGGCTGAGTACGTCTTTCGTGGCACTTGCAGCATTATGCTGGGGACTTTCAGGCGGGATTGCCGGCATTCTCACAGCCCAGGGCTGGGATCCGGTTGTAGTGTCGTTCTACTGGGGCGCCATCGGGCTTTTGGTCGTTCTGGTCTGGCTAGCGTTGCGTCCACGCGGCAGCGGA
>SKKD01000098.1 GCA_007121655.1 Desulfonatronovibrio sp.
CTGGAATGGGCCAGAGAAGAAGGAATATGTCCGGGAAGAAGAAGGTTTTGAATAAGCTGGCTTCAGATCCCTTCCTCAAAAGAGAAAATCTCCTCCAACAAACTGAGTCAGGCTGCATGCCCCCCCACCTAACTTTATTCTTTGCAATATCCATTTTCTGCATCATCCATAAATCGCGCGTGCAGTTCATTTGACAGCAGCAAGTAAAAACTTAGGGTTTAATAAAGATCTCAGGCCGATTGCTGAAGAGCTGCACAACACCTGAAATTTTTACACGAAATCGGCTGTTTCCGTCCCTTTCCAAATTGTCCTTTTCATCATTGTTTAAGTTTCCGCATAATTGAATTCTTGATTTCGAGTTGGCAGCCATGAGCTGCAAAGTATCGGAGAACGGCATGTCAACAAGTCCCCTGGCCCCGAAAGCTGAGAAAAAACCCGGTGGAATCAGTCCCCGGGATTGCCATGACATCCTGATGAATTCAAACATCGGCATATTCACTTCCAGCCCTGATGGCCGTTTTCTTTTATCAGCCAATCAGGCTTTCGCCCAAATGCTTGGTTACTCCAGTCCCGAGGAATTGATTGATTCCATAACGGACATAGCCACGCAAATATATACGGATCCGGCTGACAGGGGCAAATTCATTCACCTGTTGGAAATTCAGGATGAAGTGATTGACCATGAATGCCGATTCCGCCGCCGTGACGGGACGGTGCTGTGGGTGTCAAGGAACGCCCGGGCAGTGCGGGACCAGAACGGAAATATTACTCGTTACCAGGGGCTTGTCTCAGAAATCACCGAACGAAAGCTGATTGAAGAAGAACTCAGACAGAACGAAACAAAATTCCGCGCTCTTTTTGAAAATGCCGGAGACGCAGTTTTTCTGGCTGACGCGGATACAGGCTTTATTGTTGATGCCAATGAGCAGGCTCAGGAACTTACCGGCTATCCGGTTGAAGTTCTTCAGGGCATGCACCATTCTCAACTTCATCCTCCGGAAATGAATGAACTGGCCAGGTCTGAATTTGCCCGGTCTGTTAAGCTGTCGACCAGGTCATACCTGCAGGAATCTATTCTTCGCAATTCAGCCGGTGATCACATTCCAGTGGAAATATCCAGCGGCGGCCGCTTCCGCTTTGGCGACCGCCGGCTTCATGTCGGCGTTTTCCGGGACATAACCGAACGAAAACATGCGGAACACGCCCTGCGTGAAAGCGAAGAAAATTTCAGAAGCTTGTTCATGAACGCACCCATGCCCTACCAGTCGCTTGATAAACACGGCAACTTTCTTGAAGTCAATAAAAGTCTGCTTGATACACTGGGTTATTCACGGGAAGAATTGATCGGAAACAACTTCGTGGAAATTCTTCATCCTGATTTTGCTGATCATTTCAGGATAAATTTCCTCAAATTCATATGCAAGGGCGTAGCCCTGGGGGTTGAGTTCAAACTGGTCAAAAAGGACGGATCAATCATCCTGATTTCTCTTAATGGAAAAGTGCAGCGTGATGAACAGGGGTGTTTCCAGCGAACGCACTGCATTTTTCAGGACATTACCGCGCGCAGGCAGGCCGAGGAAACTCTTGTCTGGGAGAAGACTTTACTTAAGGCCATTATTGATAATATCCCCGTGATGATTACCCACTATGATCCTCATATGAAAATGCTCTATCTGAACAGGGAGTTTGAGGCAAAGACAGGCTGGAAAACCGAAGAAGTTCAGGATATCGACCTGATGGAAATGGTTTATCCCGACCCTGATTACCGCCGGGCGGTCAGCGAATATATGGAGCGGGCCGTTGTAGAATGGCGGGAATTTGAAGTCAGGGCTAAATCCGGAGAAATAGTTGCTTCACAATGGTCGAACATTCGTCTTTCCAATGGGGCACAGGTAGGCATAGGGCTGGACGTCACCGAACAGAAGAGGACAGAGCTTGCCTTGCGCAACTCCCTGGCGGAAAAGGAACTGCTCCTGAGGGAGGTGCATCACCGGGTGAAGAACAATCTGGCGATTATTTCAGCATTGCTTGACATGCAGCGACAAACTATAGAAGACCCGGCTGTTGCCACAGTGCTGATGGAACTGGACAGCAGGATCAAGTCCATTGTCCTGGTCCACGAACATCTTTACCAAAGCGGGAACCTGGCCAGGATCGATTTTCAGGATTATCTTATTACTCTCATAAACGACCTGCGATCCTCTCTGGGTGCTGGAAACGACATCCAGTGCGTTGCAAATGCTCACGGAATTGAAGTCGGAGTTGACGTAGCCCTGCCCTGCGGAATGATCATTAACGAACTTGTGATCAACGCCATCAAGCATGCCTTTCCGGGCGGGAGGACCCATGACGGAAAAACTCCGCCGCGGATCACAGCTTCGGTACGCATGGATAACGGATTGTACCGCGTTGTAGTAGCGGACAATGGAGTGGGGTTTCCCAGAGGGGTAGATTTAAAAACATCCCATTCCTTCGGGTTGCGCCTTGTAAGAATGATCGTAACCCACCAGCTCCAGGGCTGGTTTGAGCTGGACCGCAGCGAGGGAACAAGCATCGCCTTTTTTTTCAGGGATCGGCACAGGGATATCCCATGAACTGCCAAAGTTAGTCGCGGTTACTCATTGTCGAAGAGGAATAAATTTTCTGGATCCTGACTGGAAGCTGGAAAAAACCGGGAATGCACGGTACCTGATCCGGTCTGCGCCGGGGAGCGAGTCATCATCATTGAAATTGGAGATTACCGGACATAATCCGCCGAGACATCAATGGAAATTCCGCCTCTGGCCCGGAATCTTCCCGCAACCGTCATCCGCCTGGGAGAGCATCTGGCCACAAGATCCTCAAGGATTCTGTTGACCACTGTCTCCATGAAAGTCGGCTCCTGGCGGTAGCTGAAAAGGTAGTATTTAAGGGACTTGGATTCAATGCACTCCATATCCGGCACATATCTGACCTCAATAGTGCCATGATCAGGCTGGCCGGTTACCGGACAAAGGGAGGTGAATTCCTCGGTAACCATCACCACCAGGTAATCCCGGTTGCTGAACCTGTTGGGAAACGTCTCCAGGATACCCGGGTCAACCCGGGATGGATAATCGGACCTGGTTTTGCCCAAAAGGGTAAGAGAAGAAATATCGTCGCGCATTTTGTCCTTTTGCTGTATTATTTATAGATTATATCAAGAATTGTTCTGACCCGGTCTTTTTTCTCCCTGAAAATCGACTTTGAGACTTGGGCTATATTATTTAAATCTTTCTTGCCGGCAGGGAGTTCCGGATAAGGGGTCAAACCAAGAGAATCAAAATCTACCGGTTCGAAACAAAGCTCCTGATCAAAACTATATTCCAGTCCTGAACCGACACTCTCCCTTTTGGAACTTTCATTCACATCCATTCGTCTGGTAAAGGCCAGGACATCATCCGGTTTGCTGGAACAGTTTATCTCATTGATCTGAGAGTTTATATCCTCAGCCCGGGTCTTTAGGTACGACAGATTGGGAGTAATGATCTTCTTGCCTTTTATTTCAGGATGATCAACATACCGCCCGTAGAGATAATCCTGCACCAGGGATATAAGATCATCATACAGGGACAAGACCGTTTTTTGATACTTCCCCTTCAGGGTCAAGGCCCATGGCAGTGTGGCACTTTCTTTCCACTGACCCTTGATGGAAGGATAGACGCTGTCTCCCAGCCCAAGCTTGTTCCAGAAAAGATTTACTGAATCATCATCGGGCAACAGGTAATTAAGCCGGGAAACTTTTTCCTTTACCGAGCTGTCCCGAAGGCGCAGCTGCTCAGCCTGTTTAAAAAAAAGGTCCAGCTCATCATCAATCTTCTTTCTTTTACCAAAGAAAGTATCGGCAGCCTCTTTAAGGGTTTCTTCAGCCATCTCATCGGAAAGATAATTCAGCTTATTCATTAAATCATCACCTCGATCCCGGAGCCTTGAAAAGGCTTGCAATTCCGGGATATTTCTGGAAAGTTTACCGGAAGCCAAAAATTATGGATCAGAACATTCAATCAAATCCCCGGATTTACTGTACCCATGACCTCAAAAACTTAAGAGTATTACGGACCTGAAAAAACGTATATCTCTACTGCAGGTCATGCAACAGGAAATTGTCAGTAAATGAACTTACTCCTTCCATGAATGAGTACCTGGAAGAATGTCTGGCCGATATCCCCTGTGACAGGTTTTAATAAGCCTGGACAGGCAATTACAATATGGGCAGATATTTCTTGATCTCATACTCAGTAACCTGGGTCCGGTAGTTGTTCCACTCTATTTTCTTGTTGGCGATAAAGTTTCTGAAAATATGTTCCCCCAGGGCTTCTTTGACCAGGCTGCTTTTTTCCAGGACCTCGATTGCTTCAAAAAGACTGCCAGGAAGGCTTGGAATCCCGTGCTCCTCCCGTTCTTTTCCGTCCATTTCAAAAATATCAGCTTCCACGGCATCCGGTAAAGGATATTTTTCCTGCATTCCCTTGAGTCCGGCTGCAAGCATGCAGGCAAAAGCCAGATAAGGGTTGCAGGCCGGATCCGGAGAACGCAGCTCAATGCGGGTGGCTGTTTCCTTGCCTGGCTTGTACATTGGTACGCGTACCAGGGAAGTACGGTTGCGTCTGGCCCATGCCACATAAACAGGGGCCTCGTATCCAGGCACAAGCCTTTTGTAGGAATTGACCCACTGATTGCAGACAGCAGTAATTTCATTGGCGTGTTTCAGGAGCCCCGCTATATAGTGTTTGCATTCACTGCTGAGTGAATCAGGCGCTGAACCGTCAAAAAATACATTGCGACCGTTTTTGAAAAGGGACTGATGCACATGCATTCCGCTTCCGTTTTCTCCAAAAAGGGGCTTGGGCATAAAGCTGGCGTAACAGCCGTGGCGTCTGGCTACTTCCTTTGCGATAACCCTGTAGGTGACCGCAGTATCCGCCATCTTAAGAGCCTCCTGATATCTCAGGTCAATCTCGTGCTGGCTTGGCGCCACCTCATGATGGCTGTACTCAACCACAATGCCCATCCTGTTCAGACCATAGATTATATCCCTGCGGATATCATTGGCGAGATCCAGGGGCGGCGCATCAAAATAACCTCCAAAATCAAGGGTTTTGGGTTCATTGGAATTTTCAAACAAAAAGAACTCCAACTCAGGACCCACATAAAAACTGTAGCCTTCCTCAGCAGCCTTGCCGAGTATTCTCTTAAGAACATAGCGGCTGTCCCCCTCGTATGGCGTGCCGTCAGGATTTTTTATATCGCAGAACACCCTGGCCACCGGCCTTTCCATGGGACGCCAGGAAACCAGCTGAAAGGTTGCAGGGTCGGGAAAAGCCACCATGTCGCTTTCGTGAATACGCGCAAAGCCCTGAATGGATGAGCCGTCAAAACCCATGCCCTCTTCAAAGGCTTCTTCCAGTTCGCTGGGAGTAACCTGAAAACTCTTGAGGGTACCCAGGACATCCACGAACCAGAACTGCACAAAACTTATATTATAATCCCTGACGGCCCTGGTGACATCATCCGCATTGCGACAATTAAATACTACCGGCTCCTGCATTCCATACCTCCAATATTTGTTACCATTTCCAAATTAAGCATGTTGTTTCAACCAGACTTGATCTGTATCCAAAATATCATTAACACCACGGCTTTACAAGCTGGAGATTCCTGACCTGAAACCACTTCCTTGATTAATAAAAATTATAAGCTAAAGTTAAATCATGAACAAGTTCTTCGACAAATTGGTTAAACCTTCCACAAAAGCCTTTTTTACCGAAAGAGTAACCTCTCCGGGTGACTCTTTCTTCGCCAGAATTCATGGGTATATCTATGCTCGCTGGACCTATTTTTATATTGGAGTAGCGACCGGCAGACATCCCATGGCCCGGGCGCTAAAAAAGTTATGGAGATTTACTGCCGGCAATAAAATCCTCTCCGGGAAGGAAACGACTCCGGGGAAAATCAGATTCGCCAATGGCTATCACGGCAAGGCTATGCTGGTCGGGGAAGCCAAAAAACTGGTCAGGGTAGGCAAAAGCATCAACCTGGGTGATCTTGAGCAGATTATCCCTTACACCAGGGCCAGGGAAATCATTCTGAAAAATCCCGACCATATCGTAGCCCTGGATTGTCCCTGCCGGGCTACCAGCGACAATCCATGTCTTCCAATGGATGTATGTCTGGTCATCGGAGAACCTTTTGCAGGCTTTATCCTTGAACACCATCCCCAAAGATCAAGAAAAATATCCGGAAAGGAGGCTTCTGAAATACTGGACTCGGAACACAAGAGGGGTCATGTCCAGCATGCCTTTTTCAAAGACGCGATGCTGAACCGCTTTTACGCTGTCTGCAATTGTTGTTCATGCTGTTGCGGGGCGATTAAATCACACAGAAACGGGATTCCCATGCTTGCTTCATCCGGGTTTATTGCCTGGGCAAATATTGAAAACTGTCTTGGATGCGGGGAATGCTCAAAGTCCTGCCAGTTCGAGGCTATAAAAATGTTTGAAAATCACCCGGTCATCAACAAAGAACAGTGCATGGGCTGCGGAGTCTGCCTGACCAAATGCAGACATCAATGCCTGTCTCTGAAGCTTGATCCGGGAAAATGCCCTCCCCTTGAAATCTCAAGACTGATTGAAGCAATGTCCCGGGAACATTAGCCCCGTGCCCTTCCTGGAATCTTGTCTGGACAATGAGGCCTTAGTCAGCAGGCGGTACCTGGGGTCCCTTGAACTCTATGGAGATGATTTCGTATTCTATCTTTCCTTTGGGAGCGTTGACCACTGCTTCGTCGCCTGCCTCCTTGCCCAGAAGTGCCCTGGCCACCGGAGAAAAGACAGAAATACTTCCACTGACGTAATCCGTTTCATCGGGACCCAGCAGCGTGTATTCCTTCATTTCACCGGATTCGATGTTTTCAATCCTGACGGTAGCTCCGTAGCAGACCTTTTCACCGTCCATGGTGTTCAGATCGATAACATTAAAATCAGGAATGCGCGATTTTATATATGAAATTTTTGCTTCAAGCATACCCTGGCGTTCGCGGGCAGCGTCGTAGCCTGCGTTTTCCTTGAGATCTCCTTCCTCCCTGGCTTCCTTGATTGCCTGAATTACCTCCGGACGCTGAGCCTCAAGCTCTTCCAGATACTGCTTCACCCTCTCAAAGCCTTCAACAGATATGGGAATACTACTCATTTTTAGTTACCATCCTTCTGGTTTGTTGATAAAAAGCTGCCCGACTCCAAAACAGGGGGCAGCTTTTTTCATATAATTGACAAGCAATTGAACTAAAAAAAGTTCAAGGCCGGAGATTGCAGTATGAATCGGCTTTGAACTTTATAAAAAAATGCTGGGACCGGGCAGACTTCTCCTGCCCTCAACCACAGGTATTGGTATATAGCGCATTATTCATTAAGGTCAAGCTTGCCTTTTTAATATTTTTTTTTATAATAATATTGCGGCCCGGGAGCCTGTGACCTGAAAACTTATCCGGGATGAGGAGGCCTGAGGAGCTGAAATATCAGGCTGGTTCCTGTTGTTATGCTCCAGGAATCTCTTGAAAGATGGATTGTTCTCTGGCATAATGTATAATTATTACTTGCTATATAGCCTGGAAAAGTTCAAAGTAAAGGCCGGAATCAGTCTTGATGGAGAATATAAAAATTCTGTCCAGCCTCTTGTTCAGGAAGAGGAAAACCGATCAACCTGATGCAGGTTGACATTTTTTTTTCTTTTATTTTAGCATTATCCAGCAAAACATAAGCTGGCATGTATAACTTCCAAAATTAAAGGAGTCGACAATGGCAAACCAAGTTACCGACAATACTTTTGATGCTGATGTTTTAAAATGCGATCTGCCTGTTCTGGTGGACTTCTGGGCTCCATGGTGCGGCCCGTGCAGAGCGATAGCTCCGGTTGTTGAAGAACTTGCGCAGGAATATGCCGGACAGATCCATGTCGTAAAAATGAATGTAGACGAAAACCCCAATACTCCCGGCAAGTACGGTATAAGGGCTATACCTACCCTGATCCTGTTCAAGGGGGGAGAAGTTGTGGAACAGGTTACAGGAGCGGTTTCCAAAGCAAATCTGAAACAGATGATTTCAGACAAGGTATAGCCGCGGGATGAAGGAGTATGAATCATTTATATTAGGGGGTGGACCTGCTGGAATCACGGCTGCCCTTTATCTGTTAAGGGCGGGAATAAAAGTGGGATGGGCGGAAAAGCTGTCACCCGGGGGGCAGGTCCTTCTCACTGAAAACATTGACAACTATCCCGGCTTTCCCCAGGGAGTTAAAGGCTGGGAACTGATTGATAAATTCACGGCTCATCTTGACCAGTTTGAATTTGACAAATTCAGGGACGAGGCAATAGAAATAAGATCACAATCCGGAAGTTACGTCGTGAAATTATCAGAGAGTGAAATCTCAGCCCGGACCCTGATTATCTGCACCGGGGCCAGGTGGCGTAAACTGGGAATTCCCGGCGAGAAAAAATTTACGGGCCGCGGGGTGTCCTATTGCGCGGTTTGTGACGGAAATTTTTTCAGAGGTCAGGAGGTTGCCTGCATAGGCGGGGGAGACACTGCTCTTGAAGAGTCATTGTATCTGTCCAAACTGGTGAAGAAGATTTACCTTATTCATCGACGCAATGCCCTTCGCGGGGCCAAGATTTACCAGGATAAAATATTCAGAGACCCTAAAATTGAGATTCTTTACGATACAATTGCAACTGAATTTGCAGGAGACACAAGCCTTACCGGCATTAATATTGAAAATGCCCTGACCGGTTCCAAATCTTTACTCCACGTGACCGGAGCATTTGTTTTTATCGGACTCGATCCGGCTGGTGGGTTCTTTCCCCCGGGCCTTGAAACCGATGCCCTTGGTTTCATCAAGACGGACCAGGAAATGATGACCAGCCTGCCCGGGATATTTGCCGCCGGCGACATAAGATCAAAATATTGTCGCCAGGTTTCCACTGCGGTTGGAGACGGAGCTACAGCCGCTTACAACGCCCAGGCCTATTTGGAGCATAACTCCTGATTTAAAACCACCCCCGTCATGACGTTCAAAAACCCCTTGCACAATTTATCCGTCCGTGAGATTCAAATTATCCCGCCACGGCATTACAAGCGGAAAATTCAAACATGTTCAATAACTTTATTACTTGCGGATTAATCCGCCGGAGACATATTTTTCGATGAAGAATGTTCTGATGAATCTTATTATTATTTCTGTGGTATTGTCTGCTTCGGGCTGCACCTATTTTCAAAGCGGCCCGCGACCGCTTGAGGACAGTCCATGGGAGTTGGTCCAGGCCGGGACTTCAGCCATGGATGAAGAAAGGTACCGTACAGCCATCAGATATTTTTCCGATCTTAAAGACAGGTATCCTTTCAGCCCTCATACTCCGGTTGCGGAAGTGGCCCTTGGAGACGCCTATTTCAAGGCGGCCAATTACTCGGCTGCCGTTAACTCTTACAGGGAATTTGTTGAGATGAATCCTCGGCATGAGCTTATCCCCTATGCTCTCTTCAGGACAGGTCTGGCCAACTACAGTAAATTCAAAACCGTGGACAGACCTCAAACCCATATGGTTGACGCCCTGGAGTATTTTTACAGGGTTATTGAATCTTACCCTGATTCTGAATACGCGGAGCACTCGAGATATTACGTAATTCAGTCACGCACAAAAATAGCCGAGCACGAATTGTTCGTTGCCGATTTCTACTGGAGAGCCCAAAGATATGGGTCCGCCTGGCAAAGGTACAGCTATGTCGTGGATAATTTTCAAGACCTTCCTGATATAGCCGAATACGCCGAACAAAGATCACAGGTCAGTTATTTTAAATTTCAAGAGGATCAGTCCAGACAAAAAAGAGAGCAGGATCAGGGATCCTGGAAAGACTGGTTTGGTTGGCTTTAAGCAGTTTGCCTGTAGCCGGTGAAGTCTTCACCGGCTACAGGTTCGACGATCACGGATTATCTTACAAAAACCCTTATGCTCTCACCCGGCCTGATTATCTGATTGCCGGAAATATTATTCCATCTTTGCAGGTCTGTAGCCTGCACTCCGAAACGTCTTGCTATTCCCCATAACGTATCACCGCTTCGTACCTGGTAATTGACCTGCTTTCCACTTTCCTGAAGGGCTTGTGTGGGACCGGGCACATAAAGCCTTTGCCCCGCTTTGAGAGTCCGGGGATTGGTAATTCCGTTGGAAGCCATCAGGGTATTCAGGTTAACATTGAATTTTTGCGATATCTCCGACAGGGTATCCCCCCTCTGAACAATATATGTTGCCCTTTTCTGGGCATATTCCTGCGTGGTTGTCGAAGCCACGGTCGTGCCCGAGGAACCGCTGGCAGGGACTATTACGTGTTCGCCTACTCTAAGAAGGTTTGAATTAGTATCATTGACTGCCTTTAAAACATTTACAGGAACCCCGAACCTGCTGGAAATTCTCCACCAGGAATCCCCGCTTTTAACCTGATATCTCTGGTATCCGGCATAAGGCCGCGAATCAGGACTATCCAGAAATCTTCTGGCTGTTTCATAGCTCCTCTCAGGAATCATCACCCTGACGCTTGAATCAGAAGGGGACACCTGCCTTCTGAAGGCTGGATTGATAGTTTTGAACTGGTCCCAGCTCATATTGCACGCCCTGCAGAGGGCAAGAAGGTCTGTACCCGGCTTGAGCTCAAGTTCTTTAAGAACAGGTGCTGACTCCCAGTCGACAGGCTCAAAACCCAGTTCTTCAAGGTTATGAACTATTTTCAGGATGGCCAGAAACTTGGGCACATAGTTTCTTGTTTCCCTGGCCAGGTACGGTCCGTCGATCAAGTCAAAATAATTGTCATGTCCGCTGCTGGCCATAGCCCTTGCCACCCTGCCCTCTCCTGCATTGTAGGCGGCCAGGGCCAGATACCAGTCATTAAAATCGCCGTATAGTTTCTCCAGGTAATCGGCGGCCTTGTGGGTAGAGAGATAGGGGTCCCTCCGCTCGTCCATCCACCAGTCAACCCTTAGCCCGTAATGCCTTCCGGTGGCCGGCATAAACTGCCACAGGCCTGCTGCCCCGGCCCTTGAATAGGCCAGGCAGTTGAAGCCGCTTTCGGCAAACGGAAGATAGACAAGATCCGGGGGAAGGCCCCTTTCTTCAAAAACCTGCCTGATGTAGGGCAGGAATGTCTCTGATCTTTTGAGCCATGTTTCAAAGGATTTCCTGTGCGTATGGGTATACATCTTGAAGTAATTTTCCATGGCCTGGGTTTCCCGGGCGTCAAGGAAAAAATCAAAACCCACATCCGCTTCAAGAACCTTTTCCTCGGCGGCGGTCAGATCTTCTTTTTCAAGCACCTTTATATTTTCCGGCGTAAGCTCCAGAGCTTCAGCCTCAAGGGTATGCTGGGCAAGCTCTGTTTCAAAAGACAGGCCGGCAATGCTGGAAAGCCTTTTTTTCTGATCAGAGGGAAGATCAACACGGGAAAACTGTTTTTTCCGGTCAGATGAAGCATCACTGCGGGAAACTTCGTCAGAATGAGTAGAGGCACATGCCAACAACGTGAAAGTACCGATCAGCACAAGAAAAGCACGAAACTCCATATCAAATTCTCCTTGTTATCAGCATTTTTTTACTCAAAGGCGGGTAGATTTTGGTTAGATTTTCATATATTTTTCAACATCCATTGCAATGGGACTTGTTAACCTAGCATAGATATTAAAAACTCTGGTGCTTGGCAATGGGTATTTTTCAGCCTTTCCCCGGCAAGAGAGCCTTTTGCAGGGTTAAACCTTTATTTCCGATCAGGTTAAACTTATGGAATCCAGCTATATACAAGGAAGAAAACCGGTACTTGAACTTCTATCCGTATCCGCAGATCGCGTGGATTTGGTTCTGATAAAAAAACCGGTCCCGGGTGAGCTTCGTCAGGTTATCGAGATATGCAGGCAGACAGGCATCAGGTTCAGACTGACAACCGCTCAGGAACTGGACAGGC
>SKKD01000041.1 GCA_007121655.1 Desulfonatronovibrio sp.
AGAACATAACAGGCCTCCAGAAAAATCTTAAGTTTAATTATTTTAACGTATTGTAAACCTAACATTCAGAATTTCCCTGTCAATCCATTATCATCTCAACTGTAAAGTTTGAAAACAGGGGTTTGGCTTCCGAAAAAATTCATTTCTGATCCGGCCTGATTTCGGGATTCCTGCTCTTTGAAGTTACCGTTAAATTAATTATTTTTTTGCGGACACGCACTCTGCCCTGCGTTCCAGTACGGCATCTTTCCGCTTCTATTGACAAGATCAGGGAAAAAGTAAAAAATTGCGTCAAATTAATTTGGAGTCAAAATATGCCTAAAATATTTACCATGATTTTCTTTGCCGTGCTGATTCTTGCCGGTCCTGCCCACGGCAATACGCTTTATGTTACCGACGAACTTGAGATTACCATGCGGACAGGCCCCAGTCTTCAGCATAGGGTCATCAACATGCTGTCCTCCGGGGCTTCTCTGGAAGTCCTGGATGAAACCACTGACTGGCTGCATATACGCATACCTGACGGCAGAGAGGGCTGGGTCCTGAAAAGATACACCATGCAGCGACAACCCTGGGCGCTGATGGTCAGACAACTGGAAGACAAAACCGGTGAATTGCAGGACCGGACCCGAAGCAGCGAGCAGAAAGCTGCTGTTCTTGAACAGGAAAACACTGGTCTTCAAGCTGAACTGCAGGATGTACGACAGCAATTGGAGAGTTTACGCCGTGAGCATCAGACCCTGCGCGAGGACTCAGGAAACATTGAGGGCATCAAGCAGGAATTACAAACCACAAAAGATGCCCTGAGATCTGACAGAGAGCAGCTTGGTCAGCTTAGACAGGAAAATCAGGATTTGCGCTCCCAGAAAAATCTGCAATGGTTTTTGGCCGGAGGGGGCGCTATGGCCTTCACCGCCTTGATGGGCTTCGTCCTGGGCAGGATCCAGAGGAAGAAGATCAAAAGAACCTATTTATAACAACCATGACCTGAGAGGGGACCGTTAGATTGCCTGGACCGTGTTCATGACATAGGAGACCAAAATGTTTAAACATATTCTGGTGCCCACCGATGGGACGGAACGCAGCAGAAACGCTTTGCAGATAGCATACAGGCTGTATGAACTTGAAAAAAAACAGGCCGGAGTGGATAGAATCACTCTGCTGCATGTCATTGAAACAATCAGCGATGATGCTGATCCCGAGTTTGAAAGATTTTACGCTGCACTGCAAAAAAAGGCCCTTAAGAAAATGCAGCGGTTGCTTGAGGATCTTCCCGGGGATACTCCCATTGTGCAGCAGGTACTGTTCGGCAACAGGGTTCAGGAAATACTGTATTTTGCCGGGGAAAATAAGGTGGACCTGATCATACTGAACTCTCACAAAATCGATTACGAGGTGCCTGCCAGTGGTTGGGGGACTATCAGCCACAAAGTCGGCATTCTTTCACCTTGTCCCGTGATGCTGGTCAAATAAATCCTGACCTGGCCTGTTTACCCTGAAAAATCCGGTTGCGGCCGGCATGCCTGGCCCTGCAGAGCGGAAGGCATGTAAACTTATTCGAAAATCTCCCGGAAAAACTGCTCCATGGCTGCAAATGCCCGTCTTGCGAATCTCAGGATGATACTCAGCCCTGCCGGCATATCAGCATGAGCATTGGTAAAAGAATGCACCGCCCTCTAAACATATTGCAGTTAATACATAATTAACAATCCGGATCCAGGCTCTTATCCGTTAACAGCGGATGAACCATTGATCCTCGTGTCCTGAGTACAAGAGTATGCAAATGTTTCCTTCGTCTGTTTTTATCTTGAAGTAGTCTATAACCGGCTTATCCGGAGTTGTTCCTCCTTCATACCAGCGATCCACAATTTCAGACACACTGCGGCGCTGACCCTGAAAGGTAAAGGCAACAGGGTATTCGTTCACTTTGTACCCGCTATGACATTCAACCTGGACTTCTTCGTATTCCATATCAACAATCGATTTAAATTTTCCTAATGACAAAAATAAACATATCCCTGCAATTGTAAAAAGCAATTCAGGTAGCAGAATAAAACCGGGGAATATCATGACCGGACTCAGCCACTTATGAAGATCAGCTGAATATTTCAGCTTGTTAAATTCATTGAATATTACTATTTACAATAATGTTTAATTTTTATCTAAACCATCGCAGGCTCCACAATGGACAGTGAAAGATTTTCCAGCAGCACGGACAGGTACATCAAAGCGCTAATGAACATCAGCAGCGCCATTAATTCGGATCTATACCTGGAAGACATTCTGAAGCTGATTGTTATGGTAACCGCAAAGGTCACCGGAGTTGAAATATGTTCTTTATGGCTGATCGAGGAAACAGACAGGGGCAAAAGAATCCGTTTAAAGGCTACCCAGTCAATCGAGCCCACGTATCTCAAGGACCGTGAACTGAATATCGATGAAGGGGTAGTCGGTCATGTTGCCTCCACCAGAAAACCGATGATTATCTACGATGTTCTGGAAGAGCCGCTGTTCAAGGAAAAAAAGATGGCCAGAAGCATAGGACTCACCTCTCTGGCCAGTGTACCTCTTTTGCTTAAAGACAATCAGGTGATCGGGGTATTGAACTGCTTTTCCCCGGAACACCATGAATTTTCCGATATCGAGGTCAATCTTATAACAACAGTGGCCAATCAGGCTGCGGTAGCCATATATAATTCCGAGCTTGTCATTAAGACCAAGGTAATCCAGGAGGAGCTTGAGACACGCAAGATGGTTGAGAAAGCCAAGGAAATAATCATGCGCAGAAAGAAAATGTCTGCTGAAGATGCCTTTCACTGGATGAGAAAAAAAAGCATGGATTCCCGTAAATCCATGCGTCAGATCTCCGAGGCGATTCTGCTTTCCGAAGATATCTATTAAACCTTCAAGGCAGGGCTGGTATCGCCTGCCACAAGGCATCAGCCCCAGTGCCGATTTTCTGCCAAAGCATGGATTCACCCTGCCAGGTCAAAACTCATACCAGGCGACAGCCTGGCAAAAATTTATTGACACCCTGAATAATTATAAATAAACAAATTAAATCAATGTCGCACAACGGCGTGTGAGCATATAAATTCTATAATAAGCAGACAAAGGCGTCTTGTTTCCTGTTTTAGCGGCAGGAAAAAGGGCGCCTTTTTTTATTCATTTGTCTGTGTAGTTATTATAAAAAAACCACATTTTGAAGGAGAAAGATAAATGTCTGATTTGCGATTTTCCAAAACAAACGATGTACTGGGAACCAC
>SKKD01000213.1 GCA_007121655.1 Desulfonatronovibrio sp.
CCTGAAGAAGCGGAAGAGCTTTCGAGGATCGGAGTTTGTACAGCCTATAATATGTATGAACAGGCGGGAGCGGGTCTTGCCAGGAAAGCAATGGAAGAAAAAAGCTGCAAAATTAAATAAAAAATCAGCTGGATGTAATGCAGCATGCTGCTGTAAAGGCTCAATATTCCTGCCGTGGAAATTTTGAAGCCTGTCGGATTTTGCTTCCATATTAAAGAATTCCGGAAATAGTCCATGTGCGTTGATATTGTTGGCGGTTTCAGGATGAATTTTCACTTGTCTGAGCTTTTTCATTCAGTATTTTTTTTGACCTTCAGCATCAACCCACAGGAATATCATGCAGCACTCCAATGTCGTTTCATTTACCTTCCCTTCCAAAGCGGCCCTGATCCCTGTGATCGGGGCTTCGATCCGGGAGTATGCCATGCTGACCGGGTTTTCCGCAAAGGATGCCGAACGTCTTTGCCTAGCCTTTGAAGAATCTGCTTCTTACGCCATTTCGCTGGGTTTCGGGCGGGAGGACGACTTGTTGAAGCTCCAATTGTCCAGCACCACGATCGGCCTTGAGATGGTTGTCCGCTCAAGAGGTTTGCCCCTGGAGGACGAGGCGCTCCCGAGCTTTGATCCGCAACGGTTTGCGGCCGCCGGGGACGTCGCCGGGCTGCACTCTTATCTTGCCCGGCAGATGGTTGACGAGGTTACGTTTTCTTTACTGGAGGGAGGAGAGCGGGAGATCCGGCTCGTCAAGCATGGGGCCGCCCATGAAAGTAAACAGGACAAGGGACAGGAAAAGAGGGCACTGTCGCGGAAGTCTTCCACCGGTCTGTCTAAGAGACGGATACTGACCAGCCACGCCCTTCGCCTGGGCAAGCCCGAGGATGCCGAAAGCATTGCCCGGTTGGCTTTGCGGGCGCATGGCGAGGTTTTCTTCAATGAAGCCATCTATTATCCAGCCCGGGTTCGCGAGATGCTCGAGCAGGGGGAGATGGTCTCGGTGGTGGCTGAAACGATAAGTGGAGAACTCATGGGGCATTGCGCCCTGGTGGCCGACACGCCTGGAGCACGCGTGAGGGAACTGACCTATCACTTCCTGGATACACGGTTCAAGAGCCCCGGCATGAGCCAGGACGTGTTCGCCTTTCTCAGCGAAAGCGCCCGAATGCTTGATCTTCGCGCGATGCACGCCCTAGCGGTCACGAATCATATCCATACCCAGCGCAACCTTCTTCAGCAAGGATGCAAGGAAAGCGCACTGCTTTTGGCGGCAGGCCCGGCCTCCCGGAGTTGGAGAGAAAAGGACGGGCTTGATCCGGGGCGCATCGCCAACGTAGTGTTCGTCAACTATCTGCACGGAGACCACGACACACTTCTCCACGTTCCGGACAGGCACCGCCCCATGGTAAGACAAATATTCCAGCATCTGGGGAGAAAATGCCGCTTTTCCGATGATTCGGGGCGGGGTCTGCCTGAAGGTCCCGCGCACATTCATTCAAAATCCGACTTCAAGGAAGGGTGGACGCGGATCAGCGTCGTGCGATACGGACACGATATCCTGAAACAAGTGACCGATCAGTTGGCATTGTCTTGCGGGCAGGGATTTCCGGTGGCTCACCTCGAGCTTCCCCTGGCAGATCCAGCCACCGGCGCTGTGGCCAATCTGGTTGAAAAGATGGGGTTTTTCTTTGCCGGAGTCTGCTTGAATAACGATGGCGGAGAAGTTCTCCTGCTCCAGTATGTGCATGGGGTAGATCCTGACTACGACTCCATTCGCCTTGCCTCTCCCTTTTGTCGTGGGCTTTTGGAGTATGTGCGAGCCGTGGACCCCGGCACATATAATGAGCCGCAGTATAGGACTGCGGGGGCATCAAGGAATTAATGCGGAGTTCTGGATCAACAAGGCGAGAGAGGCTGGTCTGGATTTCTTCTCCGGATGTTTCAGGGAAATGTGCTTTCACCTCCTGTCTGGTGATCAGCGCACAGGTTTCCTGGAAAGAGAAACGCTCACGAAGCTGTTTTCGATCTTTCCCTGTAGTGAATCCCGCATGGACTCAATGACCTGGTGGACTTCGCCCACGCTCTGATCGGGGGCAAATTCCAGAAAGATTTCAATGAGAACCCGCCCTCCCGTTCTCCGCGAGCGGACACCATGAAACTGGACATACTCATGATAAAATTTCGCCAGTTCCCGGGTTATGATCATCTGGTATTTTTCTTCGAGTGTTCTGTCCAGGAGATCGAAAAGAGATCTTTTGATCAGGCCGTAGAAGGAATAGATGATGACTCCGCCTAATGCGAGGGATATGGCGGGATCGATATAGAGCGACCATGCATATTCCCGCAGAAAAATCATGGCCAGCAGGCTGATGAGTATCCCGCCGGCAATGACAGTGTCGGACATCGGCACCCGCCACTGAATGTCCGTAACCGGAGAAGCGATCCTTTTGTGGATCCGATAGTTGCGAATCCAGAGATAGCCGCTTGTAATCATGGATGCAAGCATGAGTACTGCCCCCATGGCCAGGGGACCGGGATCAAGGGGAACAGGCTTGAAGAGCCTCCCGGTGGCCGTGTACAGTATGTATCCGATGGAAAGCACAACAAACCAGCCGCCGATCACGCCTATGAGGTTTTCGATTTTCCCGGAGCCGTAGTCAAAATTGGCGCCCATCCCTTTTCTGATTTTGTAAATAATGAATAAGAGCATGGCGTTGGCGATAAAAACATTGAAATCGCCGAGAAGATCCGCGTAAAGCGTCATGGAATTGGCAAGAACTGCAACTGCTATGGAGGGGCCGAGAAAGGCCAGGTCCATGACGACTGTAATAAGAGCCGTTCGTTCTTTCGTTGCGTCGGCCTGGGCTTCGTTTGAATTGTTCATGACCGTATTAAAGTTCTATTTGAAAATATTGTAAAAACAGCTTTATCTATTCATCATGGTTCTGGTCTGCCAGGGACTCAGGTTTCTATTGCGGATTCCCATGCTCATCCCCGGATCGATTTTCAAGCCGGGAAAGACCTGCCGCGTCAGAATTATTCCTGTTGATAAAAATGGATATCCTTACCCCGGCACCTGGGATGATCAATGAAATTTTAGTCCTTCGCAGATAAAACATCCCTTCGCATGTAAAACATCGCGTTATTTCAACTCCTCCTGTGTCATTATTATCAAAGTTCAGCAACAAATTTTTAGATACCAACCGGCTTGTAAATGCCGGCGGAGATATAATCTGAGTATGAGGTAAAAGCCGGTGCTTCATTGACCTCCAAAGACCTTCAGGCTTTGCTTCGGCCTGGCAAATTCAAGCATAGTTCAGATAAAAGCAAGAAAAAAGAATTGACCACCCTTACTTTATTGTTGACACTAATTATTTATACCATTCTTTAAAGAATTCGCAGATAATTATCCTGAAGTGACTGCTGGAGGTCAAATCAACCCTGATGATCCTCCGGATGTTGAATTTCTCAATGAACAAATGCCCCTGGTCGAAGTCCTGGAGTAGAAATAAAAATATCAAGGATATGACAACAGGCTCTGGTTCCAGGGATTATCGGACTTACAGGGTAAAACATATGTAAGGAGCCGCATTATGTTAAAATACCATCTCTTTCTTTCCCTGTCTCCCCATCTGTATCTGACCACCAGACACAAGCTCAAGTATGTTTCCACAAAGATGAAGCCGTCTGCGGCAGATAAAAAGTCCGGAAAAAGGATATATCTGAACCGCTGCCTGTTGATGGAGGAAAATTCCGGCTGTATTTATTTTGAATACCTGCCTGATGATTATCCAGGCAGCCTGTATCCTTTTCTGCACAGGGCCTTTGCAGCCAGGGGGCCTGAAGAAGATCTTTTATCGGGCATGCCGGAAATCCTGGTTCTGCCAAGGCCCAGACAGAACCCGCAGCTGGTGAATTTTCTGCAAAGCCACGGCATCGACGTTGAAACCCCTGAGCCGGGATTCAGAAAAGGCCGTTCTATTATCGGGGATATAACAAGGTATGAAAGCAATTATGAAGACGACGGCCTGTGGATGGCTCCAAGCACGGCATGGCCTGTGGAACTGGCTGATCTGAACAGGTTTATGCTGTCTTTGCTGAAGGAGTTTTATAATGGTCTGCCTGCCGGCAGAAGTCGCATGAGCAGAGCGGAGGTGTTTTATAATGACAGCCGTGAACTGCGCTTTCCCGGCGAAAAAAGGGATTTCCTGTCCCTGCTTGACGAGCAGACCAGGCAGGATGTGGCCGGTTTTGAGAATGCTTTTTCCCCTTCAATACGGGTTCACCGGAAAAAAGCGCTGACGGAAAAAGACTGGTTTAAAGCGGATGAAGTCTTTAATGAAGGTATGGAATACTCCTGGTCCGGACAGGCTAAAAAGGCTTTTCAGACCTACAGGCGCGCCCTGGAGATTCATCCAGGCCATGTTGACGCCCACGTGCACATTGGAAATTTTCTGACAAGGCTTAGCAGCTTTGATGAGGCCCGGGAGTCTTATACGGCCGCCGTGGAGGAGGGCAGGCGGCAGCTGGGTGAGATTGAACCGGGAAATGCCTGGCTGGATATAGATACCAGGCCGTTTATGAGGGGACTGCATGGTCTGGGCCTGGTGCTGGAAAAACAGAGGAAATGGAGTCAGGCCCTGGAGTGCTATCTTGAGCTGTTAGAGATTGATCCCGATGATCACATCGGTATCCGCTATCTCATCGGCCGGGTTTATCATGAGCTGGATGAACTGGACCAGGCGGAAGAATGCTACAGAAATGCCAGTGACTGGCCGGATGGCGCGTGGAGCCTGGTCTGGCTTTATCTTGAAAAGGGAGAGCTTTACAAAGCGTCCCTGGCCGCGGTCAAAGCCCTTGAGGCCAATGCCCATGTACCTTCTGTCTTTCTTGATTACAGATACCTTATGAGTGACAGTGTCACTCATTGCGCCATGCACGGTTATGAGCAGGCTGTTGCTTACTGCCAGGATTACAGTTCGTTTCTGTTTAACCGCAAAATCAAGTGGCGTGAATTTCTGAAGGTGTTCCTTTCAGTGCCCGGGATTAAAGAGAAGAAAAAGGAAATGACAGAAGCAAAACTGCCGCCCGTCATTCCGGATCAGGAGGCTGAGGCCCTGGCTGTCAGGGTTTCGGAAAAACTCGGCGGACAGGTTGACGGTTGATGTTAGTGGCCGGGGACTGCTTAAAACCAGCAAGACATAAACTACCTGGCCCTGGATAAGCACTTTATCCCGGATTGATGAATAACTGCTGCCAGGTATGGTTATTCCGATCAGGTCCAGGGAGAGACATGATAAACTAATTAGTAAGGAATTATGATGAACAAAAAACAATTTTCCACTTTTGACGAGCCCCTTTCTGAGCAGGATTTGGATGAACTGGCAGATTTTCTTGATGACGTTCCCGATGCCATGACTTTGGAAGCCATGGACGGCTTCCTGGCTGCAATAGCCTGTTCTCCGAAAATAATCATGCCGGGTGAATTTCTGATGCATATCTTAGGGGAGGAGCATGCCTTTAAAGAGGCTGGACAGGCTGAAAAGTATGCAGGTTTGATCCTCAGGCGCTGGAATTCCATTATTGGCCAGCTGGAAAATAATGATTTTTTTGAACCAATTCTGCTTGAATATGATGATGGATTAACTGGAAATGAATGGGCTATAGGTTTCCTGTCTGGTGTGCAGTTAGGCGAAGAACACTGGGAGGAATTGCTGGAAGACGAAGAACAGTCAGATCTTTTTGTCCCTGTTTTCCTGCTTGCTCATGAAAATTCTCCAGATCCCGAGATGCGCCCGGAACCCATCGACCCTGAAAAGCGGGAAAAAATTCTGGCCCTGCTGACATTTACTATCCCCAGAATTTATAAATACCTCGCTGAGGACAGGGCAGCTTATGCTGAAAGTCACAGGAAGTCCGCTACCTTTGAGCGTCCAGCCCGGAAAATCGGCAGAAATGAACCCTGCCCCTGCGGAAGCGGCAAGAAGTTCAAGAAGTGTTGCAGTGGTGACTAAGGTTGGTTGCGGAGAATAAGACTTTTATTGACATCTTTGATAAGAATATGTATTCATATTTTTATCCAGGAACACATAAATTATGGAGGCTGATATGCGGGTCAGTGAAAGAGGACAGGTGACAATACCTAAAACAATTCGGGAGCAGTTCGGTCTCGGGATAAACACCGAAGTTGAGTTTGTGGTCAGGGAGGGGCGTCTGGAACTATTGCCGGTCAAAGAGAGCAGGCGTAAGAAAATCGATGACATTTACGGCAAAAAGAGATTCAGTAAGACCACAGATGAACTTATGAGTCTGCTTCGCACATGAAACAGTGGCTTGTAGATACCAATGTGATTCTTGATGTTCTGGGTGCTGACGAAAAGTTTGGTCAGGTATCCCGGCAGGCCCTGACTTATTGCGCGGAAAACGGGGTTTTAGTGATCAATCAGGTCATCTTTGCCGAGGTTGGCGCGTGGATAGACACCCTTGAAGAGCTTGTCGCTCTTCTGCCGGACGGGCTGTTCCGTAGAGATTCATTGCCCTGGGAAGCAGCCTTTCTCGCAGGCAAAGCATTTACCCGGTATAAAAGGGCTGGTGGTGAGAAAAAAAGAATGCTGGCTGATTTTCTAATCGGAGCCCATGCCGCGGTCAAAGGATTCACTCTTATCACCCGGGACAGCGGGATAGGAAAATATTTCGAGATTCAAGTGCTGAATCCGCTTCAACCCCGCTGCTTTACGAAGTAGGTCCCGGGGTAACTTCAGAACAATCACTTTTACCACACACGCGCGCCTGAATATTTCAACCAGACCAAACAAGCTGATCCTTCCTCATTTCTTACGCCCATGTCGGACATCCGTCATCGGACCACTGACCTCTGACTATTGACACCCTCCGGGGCGTAGGCCCCTATGGGCCGGAGGCTGATCTCTGACGTCAGACTACTGACCACTGCATGCCCCGTAAAACCGGGGTCCCTTTGGGGTGTTTTACTGGGACTTCTGACCTCTGACCTCTGATCCCTGACCACTGATTCATGCCGTGATATGCTCTGACTTTCCAGTATGAAGTGTACCTTATCAGGCAGTACGCTCAAAAATTTCAAGTGTAAGGAGCAAAAAAACATCAAGGTTGAAGCGTATTCTGCCAGGTTCGAGTTTGAGTGTTTTGCAGCAATGCAGCAATTGGAAGATTTTCAGTGTTCTGCCAGTAGGCCTGGAACACTCAATGAAACTGGCCGCTCTGGACATCCCTTCCTGTCCTTGATTCTTATTTAATAATCACATTTTTCCATCATAAAATGGCAAACTCTTCACGTTTTACCAAGATAATATTGACATTGATGCTGCGATCCTTTATTTTTTAAAGCCATGGAACGCCACCTTTACCAGAGCCTGCTGCGATGGAAGAATTCATCAAGACGGAAGCCGCTTTTGCTTAAGGGAGCCCGTCAGACCGGGAAAACCTACCTTTTGAATGAGTTCGGTCGTATGGAGTACGATTCCTGCATCTTCATTAATTTTGAGAAGGACCCCTCTGCTGCTGATTTTTTTTCTGACCGGCTTGACGTCACTGAGCTGGTCAGAAATCTTTCCATCTATACCGGCCAGAAGATCCGGCCTGAAAGAGATCTCATTGTTTTTGACGAGATCCAGGTCTCAAACAGGGCGCTAAGCTCCTTGAAGTACTTCCAGGAACAAGCTCCGGAATATCATATTGCGGCGGCTGGTTCTCTGTTGGGGATAACAGTTTCCGGCCCGGGATCTTTCCCGGTGGGGAAGGTGAACTTCCTCGATCTTTATCCTCTCAGCTTCCTTGAGTTTCTTCAGGCTGTGGGCGCACAGGAGCTCAAAGAGCTGATCCAGAGCACTCAAAGCCCGGAGCCTTATGCAGAGCCATTGCATAAAGAGCTTCTCCGTCATCTACGCTGGTATTACTTCACCGGGGGCATGCCGGAAGCTGTGAGTCACTTTGCCTCAAGCGGGGATCTGGATGAAGTCCGGGAAATCCAGAACGAGATCCTTGAATCATATGTTCTGGACTTTGCCAAGTATGCGGCCGGACCGGATATTCCGAAGCTGAGAATGGTCTGGGACTCTCTACCGGCACAGCTGTCCAAAGAGAACAAAAAATTTGTCTTTTCGGTCCTCAAAAAAAGCGCCCGGCTGAGAGACTTTGACAATCCGATTCAGTGGCTGGAGAAGGCCGGGCTCATCCATCGGGTTTTCCGGATCACTGCTGCAAAACGGCCGCTGAAGGCCTATGCTGAGGAAAACATATTCAAAATGTATGCCCTGGATATAGGCCTTTTGGGGGCTATGGCCGGGATATCAGCCGATATTCTTGTGCGTGGGGACATGATTTTCAGAGAGTTCGAGGGGGCCCTGGTTGAGAACTACGTTGTTCAGGAGCTCAAGGCGGCAAAGGGCATGGACCTCTACTATTGGGAAAGCAAGGGGAGTGCTGAAGTGGATTTTGTTTGTGAAGTTTCTGATTCCATATATCCTCTGGAAGCCAAGGCAGGGGTGAATCCGCGCAGAAAGAGCCTGTTGTCTTTTGATCAGAAGTTCAACCCTCCCTGTCTCGGCCGGACATCGCAATTGAACCTGAAGCGTGACGGCCGGATTCTGAATATACCGCTTTATGCCGTCTCCCTCTTCCCTGTGCAGGTTGACAATAAGAGCAGTGCCCCGAAACCTGGTTCAGATGATGATCACATATGACAAAAAAAACTCAGATTTTCTACCACAACCCGCCCGCGATTACTTGAACCAGACTATAATAGTGTCCCGGCTTATTTAACATATAAGGCCAAATATGAGTCATAAACATGTTTATGCATTTTTATATTGCTATTTGAAAAATACATGAAAATATAATTTTGTGATTGAAATTTGCAAAAGAAAGCGTTATAAATTGCTCAAACGTTAATATCTCATTCTTACGGCAAACTACAACAAGTGCATGAGCAAAGTAAGTGATAAAAAGAAAATTATTCCTCCCTCCGACAGGCAAAGAAACGTTTTTTCTCTGGGGTCCCAGGCAGACCGGCAAGACAACCCTGCTTCGCAGCCTGTACCCTGAAGCGCTGTGGATAGACCTGCTGAAATCAGATGAGTTCCGAAAATACATGGAAAGACCGCACCTTTTGCGTGAGGAACTGGGTTTTTACTCATCTCCTCCCTTTGTGGTTGTGGACGAAGTTCAAAAAGTGCCGGCTCTTCTTGATGAAGTTCACCATCTTCATGAATCCGGAGACATTCGATTCGCCCTGTGCGGCTCCAGCGCCCGAAAGGTCAGGCGGGGTCATGCCAACCTGCTCGGAGGCAGGGCCATCCGTTATGAACTGCAGGGCTTTGTTTCAAGCGAACTCGGACCGGACTGGGACCTGGTTCGTATGATAAACCACGGATATTTCCCCAGGTTTTATCTGTCAGATAACCCGACAAAACTGATTAATTCCTATGTGGCGGATTATCTGAAGGAAGAAATAGCTGCGGAAGGTTTTGTCAGAAATCTGCCCGCTTTTTCAGAATTTTTATCAATTGCCGCCTTGTCTGACTCAGAGCCAGTCAATTATTCCACCATTGCCAGAGAGTGCGGAGTGTCCAGCCAGGCAGTAAAGGGATACTACCGGATACTGGAGGACACTCTCCTTGGCAGATGGCTGCCTGCTTATACCAAAAGAGCCAAAAGAAGAGTAGTTCAGGCACCGAAGTTTTATCTTTCCGATGTTGGTGTAGTAAATTTTCTGGCCAGACGCGGACACCTTGAACCAGGAAGCGAGCTGTTCGGAAAGGCCTTTGAAAACTGGTGTTTTCATGAGCTTACCTCATACAACCTTTATGCGGAAAAATTCGCCGGATTAAGCTATTGGAAACTGTCAGGCGGCCGTGAGGTCGATTTTATCTTAAATGACATGCAGGCAGGATTTGAAGCCAAGGCTTCCCGGAAGATTACATCTGATCATCTGAAAGGGTTAAGGACTGCAAGGTCTGATTATCCCCTGAAAAGGGCGGTGGTTATCTGTCTGGAGCAAAAACCCCGGAAAACTGAAGATAATATTGAAATAATCCCGGCAGATCTTTTTTGCAGGATGCTCTGGTCAGGAGAATTTTTCTGAGTAGGGATATTCATGTCAAGGCCACTTCAACCAGACCATAGAGGTTGATCCAGCTCCTTTTCTTTCGCCCATGTCCGACGTCTGACCTCTGACCTCCGACCTCCGATTCACTGATTCGCTGATTCACTGATTCACTGATTCACCGACTCACCGATTTACCGATACCTGACCAAAGTCTCATGACTTCTGCGACTGCAAAAAAGTTTTTGCGGTCAAATCTTGAATGAGAGGGCAAAATGGGAACAAATCGCTTGACAACAAGATCTGGTCTGGCCAGACTATATTTATATTCAGGAGGTTTAAAAATGCAGATCACCAATATTTCCGAGGCAAAGGCTCAATTATCCGCATTGATTGAAAAGGTTATGGCCGGAGAAGAAGTGATTATTGGCAAAGCCGGAAAGCCGGTAGCCCGCATTATCAAGTATAAGAATAACCGGCAACCGCGACAGCCCGGGGCTTTAAAAGGAAAAATAAAAATCGCGGATGATTTTGATGTGCTTCCAGATGATATCGCTGAAGCATTCGGCATGGTGGACAAATGAACCTGTTTCTCGACACACATGTGCTGTTGTGGTGGCTGGACGATAGTCCCAGCCTCTGCGATGCTGAACGAATCGCCATCTCTGATCCCGGCAATCTGATTGTTGTGAGTGCTGCCGTGATTTGGGAAATGCGGATCAAGCAGGCGCTGGGGAAACTGGAAATTTCTCCTGATTTTTATCCCGTTATCAAAAACCAGGGATTTGAGCTTTTATCCATCACCGCTGATCATGCCTATGCTGCAGGCGGTCTGCCAATGCACCACCGCGACCCCTTTGACAGAATGATTATCGCCCAGGCCAGGCTGGAAAACCTGTACATCATCACCCATGACAACATATTCAGCAGATACGAGGTTTCCGTGTTTGCACCATAATCGAATTTCGCCCCATGTGTAACCATTCAGGTGGTACTCAATGGTGGTACCTGGCACTCACGCCTTAGGCGGGACTGTCTCCAAACCGGTTTCCACCTCCCTGAAAGGTACTTTGAGGCTACCCGGCAGCTTTTGAAAGAAAATACACAACCTCAGAAAGAAAGGATTTATCAAGGAAGACCAGAGTGAATAAAAAGCAGACTGACATCAGCCCGGTCTTATGAGCAACCGATTCTACAACACCCACGCCCAAGATTACTTCAGTCAGACCATAGAGGTCGATCCCTCCTCATTTCTTTCTCCTCCGCTTAAATACCTGCCCCCCGTCTCAGAATTCCGGATGTGCCCCCGCAGCTTGGGGCTTTCCTGCTTAAAACTTAACCCCATAAAACTTAAACACACAAATCGCTTGATTTACTTTGATTTTCTGGTCAAATTTCATAATTGCTGAAGATTATGTCTGAATGAGCTTTTGTGCTTGCACGCCGGATAATTTCAGGAGCAAAATTTTTCAGGTTTCTCCCGCAGGTTAAGTTTCACAGCCAACCCAGGCATGGTAACAATCAGCTTCACTGGACGCCGAGAAGCGCGGCGCAAGTGAGCTTTAGAGTTGAGCAGGCAAATAATAAGGAGATAATACGTGGCCACTAAGCATTATAGCGGTGCCAACCTCGGCTTTGAAAACCAGATGTGGGCTGCAGCAGATAAACTCCGGGGCCATATGGAGGCCTCGGAATACAAATATGTG
The DNA here is from genome assembly GCA_007121655.1 of Desulfonatronovibrio sp. Taxonomy (GTDB): domain Bacteria; phylum Desulfobacterota; class Desulfovibrionia; order Desulfovibrionales; family Desulfonatronovibrionaceae; genus Desulfonatronovibrio. Next base: position 11,782 of record SKKD01000213.1, read on the forward strand.
GTTCTGGATTTGATTTTCCTGAAGTACATCTCTGATTCCTTTCAGGCCAAATATATCAAAAACCCTCGCTTCTCTCCGCGAAACCGTCCTTCCCAGACTCATTACCGGCGAACTGCGTGTCCCGGATGCCGAGAAGTTTGTTGAGGAGGCCGGGGTATGACCAACGAAATAATCCTCTACAGCAC
>SKKD01000104.1 GCA_007121655.1 Desulfonatronovibrio sp.
AACGGGCGTTAAGGAGATATCTATAATTGCTGAGATAAAAAAGCAAGCTTTTTTTGTCAAAAAAATGGTAAAAAGTAAAAATATTTTTACCGTGCAATTATTTGTACTTTTTTCAGGGATGATCCCGACCTTGACAGGGAAGAGAAACCCCGGGGACATTATAAAGTGCCCTCTTCCCCTTGAAAAATAATTGACAAAATCCGAGCATAGGGTATGTACTCCAGTTTCGCCGCGGACGAGACAAATTCAAACAAAACCAAGGATAATCAACTTTCATGCAAGTTCCCTTTGTTGACCTTCAAAGACAGTACTCCCCGGTAATGGAAAGGATCCTGGAAAAAACAGCGGATGTGATATCCTCTTGCCGGTTCATCGGCGGGGAGGAGCATGATCTTTTTCTGGAAGAGCTGTCCGCGTGGTGGGGAGTGCGGGGCGCCATCGGGGTGTCTTCCGCAACCCTCGGCCTTTACGGGGCGCTCAAGTCCATGGGCATAGGCCGGGGTCATGAGGTCATAACCACAGCCCATACCGCCATCCCCACCAGCGAGGCCATCACCATGACCGGCGCGGACGTGGTATTCTGCGATATTGATCCCGGGACTTTCGTCCTGGACGTAAGCAGGATCCCCACCCTGATCACCAGGCGCACCAGGGCGATTATTCCGGTCCATCTTTACGGACAACCAGTGGACATGGACAGGCTCATGGATCTTGCCCGGGAGCATGACCTCCTGGTGATTGAAGACTGCGCCCAGGCCCAGGGGGCAAGGTTCAACGGAAAAATGGCCGGGACCATGGGCCACGCTTCGGTGCTCAGTTTCTTTCCTTCCAAAAACCTGGGAGGGATAGGCGACGGCGGAGCGGTAACCGCCCGGGATCCGGAAATTCTTGAATATATCAGAATGTTCTGCAATCACGGCCGAAAGAAAAAATACATGCATGAGTTCGAAGGTACCAATGCCCGCCTGGACAATATCAAGGCGGCCATGCTCAGGATCACCCTGCCCTTTCTCGACGAGTGGAACAGCCGGAGGCGCGAAGCCGCCGGGTGGTATCATGAAAACCTGAGCGGTATTGACCGGATCACTTTGCCGGTGGTGGATGAAAGGTGTGAACATGTATTTCACCTGTATGTAATTTTAACCCCCGATCGGGAAAATCTGGCAAGTCATCTGCGCGCAAAGGGGGTTAAAACCGGGCTTCACTACCCAAGCTCCCTGAACCTGCTTCCGGCCTACAAACATTTAAACCAGGGCCCCGGATCATTTCCCGTGGCTGAGGATGTATGCGCCAGGGTTTTATCCCTGCCCATATTTCCCGGAATCACCCGGGAAGAAGTGGACTTTGTATGCCGGGAAATCAAGTCATATTATGCCGGAAATAATTAATAATCATTCCGGCGCGGCCGGCCGGGACTTAATGCTTTCCGTCGTCATTCCCGTTTACAACGAGGAGGGCAACCTGGAGCCCATGCTGGAGGAGCTGGAGAGCAGGCTTGGTTCCATATCCCTTGAGTACGAGGTAATTTTTGTCAATGATGCCAGCACGGATAACAGCCCCGAAATTCTGGACAGAATCAGCAACCGCAACCCCGGCACGATCCGGGTCGCTAATCATTTGATCAACTGCGGGGAAAGCGCGGCCCAGGCTACCGGCTTCAGGCTGGCCAGGGGAGAAGTTGTGCTGACCATGGACGCAGACCAGCAAAATGACCCGGGTGACATTCCAAACCTTCTGGATAGTCTGGATACCGGGACAGACTGCGTGTGCGGCGTCAGACGCAAAAGAAACGACACCCTGGTCAAGCAGTTTTCATCCTGGGCCGCCAACGGTTTCCGGAACCTGATCACAGGGGACAGGGTTTCCGACGCAGGATGCACTTTCCGGGTCATCCGCAGGCGGGCTCTGGGGGAAATCCCGGTCTTCAACGGCATGCACAGGTTTCTGCCCACAATATTAAGACTTCAGGGCTACAGGGTGACGGAAGTCATGATAAACGACCGCCCCAGGGCCGCGGGGACTTCCAAATACGGAGTGGGCAACAGGCTCTGGCGGGGAATAAGAGACTGCATGGCCATGCGCTGGTACGCAGCCAGGGTGGTTCCGGCCAGGAGAACGAATATTTCCGAAGAGCCGTAAACTGCCAGGCTGATATTTTACGTCTGAGGAGCCCGGAACTGAATTGTTTTGCTAAAAAACCAGCCTCAGTCTTTTCTTGAATTTTCACCTTTAATCAAAACCGAACCGATATCTGAAGATGCACCCCAACCCCAAAACTGCCGGCTCCGATCCATCACCGGCCCCTTCACTGTGGAATCTCAACGGATATATATCGCAATCCGGCAAAAAGCTCTTTTTGCTGGCTGCCCTGGCCGTGGCAAGTATTGTCCTGATTCACTTCACCGGGCTTAAGCAATATCTGAGCAATATTCACGACCTTAAAGATCAGTTGAGGGCTCTGGGAATCTGGGGTCCTGCGGTATTTACCCTGGCAGTGGCCCTGCTTGTGGCCGTTGGAGCGCCAAGGCTTATATTCTGCGCCCTGGGCGGGCTTGCCTTTGGATTTTTCCATGGGCTTCTATGGTCACAAATCGGCACTCTGGCAGGGTCCTACCTGACTTTCATCTCTGCCAGATGGGGCGGGAAAGACTGGGTATCCGGAAAACTGTCAGGCATTGAAAACCGGATGCTCAAAAATCTTATTGCCAGGCCCTCAGTTTTTTCGGTTTTCCTGGTCAGGCAGATACCTGTCGGCGGTTTTTTCATCAATCTGTTCCTTGGGGTTACATCCGTGGGCACCGGGACCTTTCTGCTGGGTTCAATCCTGGGATTTCTGCCTGAAGCAGTTATTGTCACCCTGATTGGCAGCGGCCTGGGTAAAGATTCCACCTCCAAAGCTTTGCTTCATATCTCTATTGCGGTCATATGCGCTGCCCTGCTGCTCTTCCTGGCCCTTATCCGGAAAAGATCAAGAGAAAGATCCGCTTCACAAAATCAGGATCTTTAAACTGAAACCCGCCGTATGCCCCTAATAAATTTTTGCGGAAGGCAGAAAGCCTAAGTCCTTTGTCACCGCCAGCAGATACTTATTCGACAGTCGATGTTCCACTAAAAACTGGCTATGGACAATCTTCAGGTTTTCAGGCCGGTCCTTCCATGAATCCCAGTGTTTCTGGCGGATAGCCAGGACTATATTTTCATGTTCCTTAAATAAAT
>SKKD01000144.1 GCA_007121655.1 Desulfonatronovibrio sp.
AATGACAGGTAAAACGTGCCCGGGTCCGTGACTATCCAGTCATTGCGAGCGAGTCTTCTTGCCCTGTTGAATACACGAAGTGCAGGCGCAGCCATTCAACCGGGGCGAGCGCGGCAATCTCACCGGCACAGAGGGGCTTAAAGAAAAAAACTTATAAGTTTTGTGCCTTGAAGCCGGCCAATTTAATCATTCCCCATTCTTTAATTTATGTTTTGTCGTTCCCGGGTATCCGCAACCATTCGATGCGTCGAAGATACTAAAAATGAGAACATGATATGAAGGACAGCATCAAAGAACAAAAGTTGAGAGTTCTTGAAAGCGCCGGCAGGGTAGTCATCAAGGTAGGCAGTGCCGTGCTGACCGCTGAAGATGGCCTGGATCTTCGGGTCATCAACCGCCTTGCCGACCAGATTTGCCTGCTCCATGACCGTGGGGTGGATATTATTCTGGTTTCATCCGGCGCAGTGGCGGCAGGGTGCAAAGTACTATCGACGTGTAAGGCGAAAAGCGACCTTGTTTTCAAGCAGGCAACATCAGCCATAGGCCAGAGCAGGCTTATGCACGCCTATGACGAGGTTTTCGGCCGATACAAAAAAGTAACGGCCCAGATTCTTCTGACCAGGGAGGATTTGAACAGCCGGGAGCGGTTCATCAACGCCCGCAATACCATGCTTCAACTCCTCAGCTGGAGGGCAATTCCCATTATCAATGAAAATGATACTGTTGCCGTGCAGGAACTGAAATTTGGAGATAATGACGCTTTGGCCGCGCTGATTCTAAACCTTGTTGAAGCCGATTTATTTATTAATCTTACATCCGCAGAGGGAGTGTTCAGTGATAACCCTCTGGAACAGCCCACAGCTGAAAGAATCAGGTGTATAGAAGATATCAGCAGCGCTCCCATTGAGATTATGTGCAGAGGAAAGACAAAGCAGGGAAGCGGAGGCATGTACAGCAAGCTTCTTGCTGCCAGAAAGGCGGCCCAGCTGGGTGTTCCCACTCTGATTTTGTCCGGTACGGAAAGGTTTTGTCTGGAAAAAGCCTTTGAAGGCCATGATATCGGGACATGGATCATGCCCTGTGAAAAAGCCATTTCCAGCCGCAAGTTCTGGTTTGCCTATAATCTTGAGCCCGGTGGTGTAATCGAAATTGATAAAGGGGCTGCTCAGGCTGTTTTTGAAAAGGGAAAAAGCCTGCTTCCTGCCGGAATTATCGGAGTGAAAGGTGAATTCGGAAAGGGAGCCCTGGTCAGGATTATTGAAAGAGACAGTTCAAGAAATCCGGCAGTGGGCCTTATCAACTACAATTCTTCGGAGCTTCGAAAGATAATGGGCAAAAGGTCGTCTGAAATAGAAGACCTTCTTGGGGAATGTCTTTATCCGGAAGCCATTCACAGGGATAATCTGCTTTTGGAAGCCATTGGACTCTGATGTCAGCCTCGGATTTTAATAAAACCGTACCTCCTCTTCTTGCCCTGACCAGTATTTTCTTCCTGAATTTTATTACCAGGATAATTCTCTCTCCTTTTTTGATTTTTATCCTTGAGGACTTTCAACTGACCAAGGCCCAGGCCGGAGAGCTGTTCCTGCTTTTGTCTCTTGGCTACAGCATCGCCCTCCTGGGTTCCACATTTGTATCGTCGCGGGTGGAGCACCGAAAAGTGGTGATCATTTCCGCGCTGGGGATAGGCGTTTTTCTTGGTCTGGCCGCTCTGAGTCCTTCCATCCTCTGGCTGCGCCTGAGTCTGCTTGGAGCGGGACTTTTCGGGGGACTTTATTTCCCATCCGGTTTCTCACTTTTGACTTCAATGGTTCACCCTAGAGACTGGGGCAAAGCCATTGCCATACACGAGATCGCTCCTAATTTAAGTTTTGTCATGGCTCCTCTTTTGGCCGAGATCTTTATCCGGACAGGACTTGGCTGGCGTTGGATGCTGTTTTTTGTTGGATTATACGCTCTGCTGGCCATTTTTTTGTTCACAAGGTTTTGCCGGTCAGGCAAAGAGAGGAGTCAGCCTCCACGACCATCAGGGTATTACAAGGTGGTTTCAAATAGAGCATTTTGGGTCCTGGTTCTTTTTTTCAGTCTTGCCATCGGTTCCACCCAGGGTATTTTTGCCCAGACTCCGCTATACCTGATAACAGCACATGATTTTGATCCCGGAACAGTGAATTATCTGCTGTCATTTTCGAGGATATCAGGCATTTTTCTGATTTTTTGGGCCGGTATGCTTGTTGACCGTCTGGGAGTAAAAAGAGCTCTGCTGATTTTTATAAGCCTGACTGGTCTTTCCACCATTGCTTTGGGTACTTTTTCGGGCAACTGGCTGGTTGCGTCGGTAATTATTCAGCCGACAATGGCCTGCTGTTATTTCCCCGCGGGATTCGCGGCCCTTTCCAGATCTTTTTTGCCTGAAGAAAGGCCTATTGCCATATCCCTGATCATTCCCACGGCTGTTCTGACCGGAGGGGGGGTTATCCCAACCATGCTCGGCTATTTCGGGGACCATGATATGTTTGCTGCTGGTTTTATTTTTCTGGGGCTTGTTATCGCTCTGAGCGCGGCGGCAGTGCCATTGCTGATTGATAATAAACGCGACAAAGTTCATAAGGTTTAAGCCTGTGGCGCGTCCCCGGCTGACGAATTTAATGTTTATTGCAAAAACCCTGAATATGATTAATAAAAAGAATTGAGAATTCTGCCTGCTCTATGTGCGAGATGGACTGACCAGTTGAAATATCATGTTTCAGCCGGGTTATTGTAAAAACTGAAAAGTTGCCCCATTTGTTGGTTTTTTGGGCGCTGACGCCCTGTTTCCGAATGAAAAGTAAGCAGGTTTGCACCGGTTCTCTCTGCACTGTGTGTGTTCGGAGTCTCGCTTGGCAACTATTCACAATGCTGTCAGGGCTGCCTGTATTCTGATTGGTTTTCCGTTGCTGCAAATTCCCGGCGTGGAGCCCGTAAGTCAATACCATAAATTTGTTCGAGTGTTCAGAAGACAGTTCTTGTTCATGTTTTGACTAATGGGCTCACGTCCGGTCAAACAGGCAGCAATGGCGAAAACCAATCAGGATGCAGGCTTTGCTGAAGTGCAAAATGTGGAATGGTTACCTCGTTTGTAAATATAACCAAAGTCACAATACGGAAGATTGTATGGAAAAAATCAAGAAAAAATTTACCGATAATATAAAAAACCAACCTCCGTATTC
>SKKD01000009.1 GCA_007121655.1 Desulfonatronovibrio sp.
CTGTGGGATGCCGGACTTGATGTGGGGCACGGCATAAGAACTTCAAGAGAATGCCTTGATCTGGCCAGTGATGATTTCAAGGTCCTCAACTCACTTCTTGACGTCAGGTTTATCTGCGGTGACCCGGATTATTATTCCTCGCTTCGTGAAGATATCCTCAGAATGCTGGTTACAGAGGCAGGCAGGCTCACCGAGTTTCTTGTCAAATCAGTTTCCAGCAGGACCCTGCACAGACCAGCACAAAATTACATGGAGCCGGACATCAAATATGATCCGGGAGGCTTTCGTGATTATCACCTGGTGATCTGGCTTGAAAAGCTGGCCGGTCTATCAGGGGGTGCCGCATCAATCCCGCCGGGGTCCGGGCGCGGCAAATTCCTTCGGGATACAATGGATTTTTTATTTGACCTGCGAAATGTTCTTCACTCCCTGTCCAGGAGAAAGAACGACAGGCTGTATTCCGATCTCCTGCCCGAAGTGACGGAAGCCATGGGCTTTCGCTGTTCCTCCCGTAAATCGGGAGTGGAAAAGTTTCTTGAAATATTGTTTGAAAAACAGAATATAATCTCGTCCATCACCATGGAGGCCGTTGAACAAACCGTATCCATGCGGGAGATGGACAAAAAGGGCGTATCCCGATGCAGGACAATCGATTCCGGGATCATGGAAGAAACGGGCAGGCTTGAATTTTCATCTGATTTCGATCTCCGGGACAGGCCCGAAGCGGCCGTGCTGATTTTCAAAGCCATGGCCCGTTCAGGGGTTCCTGTCTCATGGCAATCCCTCAGCAGAATTAACAGCCTGGTCCGTGAAGGTTTTGCATCCAATTCCCTGGCCCAAAGCCTGATTTCAGCCCTGCCAGAGATAATCATGGGTTGTCGACCGGACAGCTGTCTCAGGGGGCTGCGCCAGGCGGGACTTTTGACGATAATTTTTCCGGAGCTTGAAAAACTGTGGTTCTTTGTCCAGTTTGACGGGGTGCATACTTTTCCCCTTGGGGAACACTCCCTTAACTGTCTGGGAAGGGTAGTCTCCTTTGATGAAAAGCATGGTTTTCTGGCTGAACACCTTGGCTCTTACAAGACAAGCCTGTCTCTGAGACTGGCAGCTTTATTACATGATTTGGGCAAAAAAAGTCCGGAGCACTCTGAAGCCGGAGCCCGTCTTGCCCTGTCCATTCTGCAGAGACTGGAGCTGGGCCGGGAAATTTCAGAGGAGGTAGTATTTCTCATCAGAAATCATCTGCTTATGACAACAACCGCACTTAAGCGGGATATTGACGAAGAGGAGGTTGTGGCCGGATTCGCGGCAAAGGTGGTGTCAATGGACAGACTGAACCTGCTTGCTTTTCTTAGTTTTGCAGACTCCAAAGCCACCGGGCCCAGGGTTTGGAGCTCATGGCAGGAAAACCTCATGCGCAGGCTTTATTTCAAGACCGCGAGGCTCATGCAGCATACGATACTGGCCGGGCATCACGCCGGGCACAGAATGGCCGCGGCCCGCGACAAAATAAGGTCGCACCCTGATTATAACTACGCCTGGGAAAAGTGTATCCAGGTCATGCCCCGGCGCTATCTGCTAAAAACCCCGGTTTCCCGTATCATCGGACATATCAGCCTTGTCAATGAACTTGGCCCCCACAAACAGGATCTTGTCCTGCGCGCGGAGAAAAACAAGGACCAGGAACAGGGGTTCTGGAACCTGACCCTGGTTACTCCGGACAGACATGGTCTGCTGGCTGCGGTTGCCGCAAGCCTGGCCATGAATCAGATGGAAATTTATTCAGCCGGACTCTTTACCTGGGAAAACGGCCTGGCCGTTGACCTGTTTACTGTCAGTCCGCCTGCTGATCCCCTGTACACTGCTAAAACCTGGGCCGATGTCAGATCAGATCTTCAATTAATGCTCAAAAAAGAAAAGAGTGCTGCTCATTTCTGCGCGTCCATGAAAAAGAAGCCCGCGGCAGGTTCCCGTTTCAAAATATCCGCAGACAGCGATTCGTCTGATTTCCATACCATCATTGAAATCAACTCACCCCGTCACCCCTGCCTTACCTGGCAGATCAGCCTGTGTCTGTCAAAGCTGGGAATCGACATCTCATATGCAGGCATCTCTACCCATATGGATCAGACTCTGCATGTTTTTTATGCCAGGGACATCAATGGTCAGAAGCTGAGCGGCAGTTCAAGGGTTTTAATCAGGGAAATCCTTGCCGTTATAAAAAAGATGATCCCGTCACGGCCTGATTAGTGGGGGCTGAACCGGGCTGAGCTCATTTTTCTGAATGAGCCGTGAGCAAATCATCCGAAAAAATTTTCCGGGAAGACTATCTACAAAATTGCAAAACTGTCAGGATATAATTATCTGTTTGTTATACAATATTGTAAAACATGGTTGGGACAGACATACTAATTCTGAAGTATAATATTTTAATATATTATACTTTAACAATAAATTAAGGTTTGGCCTGAAAAGTGTATATGACTTACAGCAAAGATCATCTTTAACATTTAGGAGGCTTAATATGATGGATTTCCCGGTTTTTAACTGCAAAAACCCTGACGATGTCATCAAGGCGGTAAAAGAGTATAATGTCAGTTTCATTCAGTTCTGGTTTGTGGACGTCTTAGGCATGCTCAAAAGCTTTCAGGTCACTCCCGGCGAACTGGAGACCGCCTTTGAAGAAGGCATGGGGTTTGATGGTTCATCCATACAGGGTTTCTCAAGAATTCATGAAAGCGACATGGTTGCATTTCCTGATGCCACCACTTTTCAGATACTTTCCTTCAGGCCGTCGGACAAGCCTGTGGCCAGAATGTTCTGCGACATCAAAAATCCAGACGGCACTCCTTACGAAGGTGACAGCCGTTATGTACTTAAAAGGGCCCTGGCCAGGGCGGCGGAAAAGGGCTATACTTATTATGTGGGACCGGAACTGGAATTCTTCCTGTTTGAGGATTCCACAGCCCCCAAAACAATAGACGTGGGCGGATACTTCGACGCTCCGCCTCTGGACAGGGCCAATGACATCCGCAGGGACATCATCTTTGCCCTGGGCAAGATGGGCATTGATGTTGAATACAGTCATCATGAAGTAGCCCCCAGCCAGCACGAGATTGATCTCAGGTACCAGGAAGCCCTGAAAATGGCTGACAACGCCATTACCTACAGGGTTGTGGTCAAGGAGGTGGCCAGAAAACACGGCTA
>SKKD01000205.1 GCA_007121655.1 Desulfonatronovibrio sp.
CGGGCTTGAACTCCTGCAGTTTTCCGTCACGCGACCGCTGTCCTTCGGGAAACCAGATAAGCCCGTCGCCGCGTTTTAGGGCGGCAGCTGCGAGGGCCATGCTGGCTCGCGGCGCGGCACCCGGATCAATGGGCAGAATACGGGCGGCGCGGCTGAACCAGCGGGACAGGGGATTGGTAAACAATAACCCGGTCCAGCCGGCCCAGTACAGGGATTCAAGCTTCTTCAAATCCAGAGCGGTCAGCATCACCAGGGGGTCAAGCACGCTCAGGTGCCGGGGAGCGATCACACAGGGTGCTTTCTTCGGAATTTTGCCCCTGACCCTTACCCGCAGTATAAGACGAATTGAAAAGCGTACAAGCCCAAGCAGGATTATTGCCGCAAACCTGTGCACTAGGCCGCGTGGTTTGAGTAGATTTATCTGTTTGGAATTCAGAAGCTGTTCCGGATTTCTAAGTTCTTCAACAAGGTTCCTGCCGGATGAATCGGCCCGGGCAGCCCCGGCTGTTTCGCGCAGCAGGTCGCGCACGTTTTCCACCCGGGCGACAGCAGAATCATCCAGCTCGACACCGGCGTGATCACGCAGGTCCAGAGTCAGGTTCACCCAGTTGAGGGAATCAATGCCAAGGTCAAGAGACAGGCTGCTGTCCGGGGTGAGCCGAAGGTCATCATATCGCCCGGCCAGGTAGTTCCAGGTGCTTCCGGCCGTGGGATCGGACAGGAGCTGCTGATCTTCCGGAGACATGGATTCAATAGACACGGGCTCAGGCCTGGCCCTGGAAACGGAATCATCTTCCTCCAGGCTCTGGAACAGTTCACGAAGCTTGTGTCTGCGAAGCTTCCCCAGCCGGGTGCGCGGAAGGGGATCCAGGGAGATGCGCAGGATACCCGGGCGATGATGGCTGGGAAGATCCCGGGACGCCTGTTCCACAGTCTTTTCGATCCCTTGGCGAAGGTCTTCTCCGCTCGCCTCCCGGAGCAGACCTGCTTCCGGCACAACCACCGCTGCCAGACGGTCCTCGTGATCCAGGATTCCAGCCTCCCGGATTTCATCTGTTGCAGAAAGGGTTTTTTCAACCCGCTCAGGGTCTACGTTTTCACCACCGGAGAGGACGATCATGGCTGATGCCCGGCCAAGCAGGTACAGGTATCCATCCTGGTCCATGCGGCCCATGTCCCCGGTCCGGAACCAGCGGTCCCGGTCCAGAACTTTGCCTGTTTTGTCCGGCAGGTTCCAGTATCCGCTGAATACGTTGGGTCCTCTGGCTATTACCTCGCCGCTGCCGTCATTCTGATCCGGATCCTTAATGGCCAGTTCCACGCCGGGAAGGGCCTTACCCGCACTTTCAAGCCGAATCTCTTCAGGAGGATTAAAGGTCAGGATAGGCGATGTCTCGCTTAGTCCGTAGCCGGTAGCCACCTCCCAGCCCAGAGCCTGGAATTTTCGTCCCAGTTCAGGGTCAAGGGCTGCCCCGCCTGAAACCACCAGACGCAGTCTGGGAGCCAGGCGCTTGTGTAAACCGTAAAAAAGGTACTTCCCAATCCTGATTCGCAGGTATCTGCGGGCGGCCATGGAAGTTCTCAGTGCGGTTCGAAACAGGGCCGAGGGTATACGGCCTCGCCCGGTGATCCGGTCTTCAAGAGAGGTCCAGATAGCCTCGTAAAGTCGCGGCACCCCGAGCATGGCGGTGGCTTCTCCTTCCTGCAGGGCGCGCAGGATTTGTGGCCCCACCAGGGAATAAGGGATTATGATGGGCACACCAACCATGAATTCAATAAGAAATCCCACAGTAAAGGGATAGACATGATGAAAGGGCAGGGGGACCAGTACCCGGTCAGTTTCGTCCAGAAACTGTTCCGGATTCAGGGCCTTCATATTACTGACCAGATTGTAATGGGTAAGGGGCACGCCCTTGGGCGGTCCGGTGGTACCCGAGGTATAGAAGATGGCTGCGTGATCGTCTTTACTGATCTCCGGTCTGGTGTTTTCCTGGATAAGCAGTTTGCTCCAGCTGTCCTGATCATCGTTTTCGGCATCCAGGAAGCGTATTTGTGATCTTTCCGGTTTCTTTTCAATCTTTTTACTGAGGGCAGATGTTGTGAAGATGAAGCGTGGATCGCAGTCTGAAAGGACGTGGTTCAGATCTTCCCCCGGCATCTGGGTGTCAAGAGGGACAATAACGGCACCGGAAAAAATCACTCCCAGGGCTGATACCACCCAGTCAGCACTGTTGGGAGCCATTATGGCGACCCGGTCGCCATGTTCCATTCCGGCTTTAAGTAACCCTGCGGACAACTGCCCTGCCAGCTGGAAAATTTCCTTGCGGATCCTGGTATTAACTGAATCACGATCCAGCTCAACGATCGCGATCCGTTCCTTGTCAATATCTCCGGAGGAGAACAGTTCAGGGATGGTTTGAGAGTCCATGGCGATTATCTCCTGATTGATGCCGGCAGTCTTTTCAGGCGCAACAATTTACCGCTCCCTGGACGAGGACACTATCAGGTACAGAGGATTTCTATCTTGTAACATAATAAAATCATTATTTTATGAATTTTTATAAGATAAGCCGCAGAAAATGCCAGTCAAGTTCGGTTGGGGAGCAAGGGAGACAGACAAAAACAGTCCGCAATAAAATTATTTCAGGCAAAAATTGACATCAACCACTTATTCTCTTTCATATCCGGGGTCTGGTTCAATACCCGGAATCTCAATAATTCCAAAATCCACCACTGTGCTGGCAATTCCGTTGATCACAAACTGCACGGCAATGACCGAAAGTATCAGACCAAAAACCTTGGTGACGATCTGCTTGCCGGATTCTCCCAGGTACCGGACGATCATCTTTGAGTATAACATTGAATAATAGCAGCTTACCGTGGTGAAGAGCACGGCTATAAATACAATGACCATGTGATAAATGCTGGGCGCCTCGCTTGTCAGAATCATGACCGTGGCAATTGATCCGGGGCCGCTGATGAACGGAATGGCAAGGGGGATGACGGATATGTCGTCGGCAATTTCTCCTTCGGGCCTGGTGGCCTGTGTTTCTTCTTTCTGATCGTCTCTGCTGCTGATCATCTTCATGGCGACTCCAAAAAGAATTATTCCTCCAGCTATGCGAAAGGCGGAGAGGGTGATGCCGAACAGTTGGAATATCATTCCTCCCAGCAGGGCGAAGATAAAAAACAAGC
>SKKD01000162.1 GCA_007121655.1 Desulfonatronovibrio sp.
GGTCATGACCGCTGCCCCCGGAAGGCTCAGCGCTGTAACTGTAATGTATATGAGGAAAAATCCCCCCAGAACCATGACCCTGTTTTCAGCATACAGTTCCTGAAAGCTCTCACGGGACTGCCTGAGGTACTCAAGATTCAGGTACTGCTGCAGGTCAAACACAAAAAAGAGGATGATCGCCGCGGCAATGACCGCTGCCAGGATAATCTTTTTGGGATCAGGCATATTCATGTATTGAACTCCAGGGCAAGATTACTCGCAGGCCCGCCCCTTTAGACTGAAAAAAAACTTGAGTCCTTTTTTGATCCGCTCGGAAAAAATTTTCGGAGCCAGGTATGACCCTGCAACGCTTTTGTTGATTTCACCCAGGGTGGGATAAGGATGCACCGCGGAGGCCAGGGTCGAAAGCTTTACTTTGCCGCTTAATACCGCCACCCATTCGTTTATGAGTTCACCTGCGCCTGGCCCCAGGATCTGGACCCCGATGATCTTTTCCTTACTATCCAGGATCATCTTGATCTTTCCGGAAGTGTTGCCCATGGCCAGGCTTCGGTCATTTCCTGCAAATTTCTCGGTCCAGACTTTATAATCAATATCTGCCCGGACGGCCCTTTTCTCGTTCATGCCCACACTGGCCAGTTCCGGATCGGTGTAGGTGCACCAGGGAAGAAAGGTATAATCCACCTTCCTGGGCAGACGAAACACGGCATTGGCCAGGACAATTCCGCTTTCATATCCTGCCGCGTGGGTGAACTGATAATCACCGGTTATGTCCCCGGAGGCAAAGATATGTTTCTGAGAAGTCCTCAGTCTGGCATCCACTCCTATTCCTTTGGATCCGTATTCAACGCCGGCGTTTGCCAGATCCAGTCCATCCGTGCCGGGTGTCCTGCCCATGGCCATCAGTATGTATTCGGCGGACAGTTTCTTTTCAGCACCCGTGGACTCTTTGATCACAACTTCTTTTTGCCCGTCTTTTTCCCGCACTCCCTGAATCGTTGCTCCCAGATAAAAATCAACCCCTTCCGTCTTGAGAATTTCCAGGAGTTCATCCGCCATGTCCTTGTCTTCCCTGGACAGAATCTGTTCGCTTCTTTGCACAACAGATACTTTGGTGCCCAGCCTGGTAAAGGCCTGGGCCATTTCCACGGCAACAGAACCTCCTCCCAGGATGATCATGGACTCTGGAAGGCGGTCCAGATAAAATATTTCTTTGTTAGTGATATAGGGCGTCTTGTCCAGGCCGGGGAGGTCCGGAAATGCCGGAGAAGAGCCCGCGGCAATGAGCCATTTTGCGGCGGACACACTTTGACTGTTAATTTTTACGCTGTGCTCATCCACAAACCTGGCAGAGCCGAACTCCACTTTGACGCCCAGCCGGCAGAACCTCTCCTCTGAATCGTGTTTCTGGATTACGGAAATAACATCCAGGATTCTCTGCCTGACCAGGGAAAAATCTACGAGTCCCGGCTCCACCCTGGGCAGCCCGTATTTCTGCGAGTTTTTTATTATGTGCAGGGCCCTGGCCGAATGAATCAGGGTCTTGCTGGGCACACACCCATAATGCAGGCAGTCACCGCCAAGTTTATCTTCCTTTTCAATAAGCAGTGTTTTTGCGCCCAGCCTGGCCGCGCCTGAGGCGGCTGTAAGACCGGCCGCACCGCCGCCGATGATTGCCAGATCATAGTCAAATTTATGGGCCATGACTTCTCCTTTTATTTTTCCTGAACTCAGGACAGGATGCTTCCGCCTCAGGTAAATCCGGTTCCCGCCATACAGGCATAGCAGTGGTCACCAAAGTTAATGGGAGTGCCCGGCAAAGGCCTCCCCTGCATGTCGGAAATATGGGTTTTGCGCCTGTTCATAGGCAGACCGGCAGCCAGATTGAAATCGCAGTCATACAGAGATCCGTCCCAGGATACGCTGATAAGGCTTTTGCACATGACGCCCCCGGCTGCACAGGGATTAAAGGCAACGGCCAGCTGCTCCAGGTAGGAATCAAGGTTGCCTGATTTTTTCAGCCATTTGCTGAACCTGCCCAGGGGTACATTGGCAAAACAGTAAAAATTATTGAAAGTAACGCCCCATTTGCGGTGCAGGGTCTGCCTGTATCTTTTCGCGGCCTGCTCCTGTGAGGGGGGAAGAAATGCCCCTGTGGGGTTGGATACCAGATCAAGTTCCAGTTTGCTTCCATCTTTTCCGTATCCCAGGCTGTTGAGTTTTTGCAGGGCCTCGATGCTTCCGGCAAAAACCCGGTTCCCTCTCTGGGAATCGGTCTGACTCTGGTTCAGGGAAGGCAGGGAGGCCACTATAACAGCCCGGTTATCTCTAAGCAGAGCCATAAGATCATCGTTTTGTCCATTATTAAGAGCGCTCAGATTGGACCGGAACATGAGTCTCGGAGTGTATCTGCCAAGCCCGGCAATGAGCATGGCAATATGCGGATTGAGTTCCGGCGCACCGCCGGTGATATCTATTATTTCAAACCTGTTTTTGGAGGCGTAGTCGATGACCTGCCGTGCTGTGGTCAGATCCATGCTTTCCCCGCGGAACGGACCTGCTTCCAGATGGCAGTGGGCGCAGGACTGGTTGCAGACAAGGCCTGTGTTAATCTGCAGGCAGGTTGTTTTTGCTCTCTTAAAATCAAGACCGTGTTCTGCCAGTATCCGGGCAAAAGGTTTAATCTGCGCAGAAAAGACAGTATCATCGGTTGCAATGTGCTTATTCATATTCAGCAGGAATTTAGAAGCCTCCACCCGGGCGGCCCGGGACCAAACCGATAAGTAACTTGAAATGACCTATACTTATAGATTGCTTCGCTTTGCTCGCAACAAGGATTGCCGCGCTCGAAGACTCGCTCGCAATGACTGGATAGGCACGGTTCCGGTTACGCCTCACCTGTCATTGCGAGGGAGCGTAGCGATCGAAGCAATCTGCATGACAAACCCTTAAAATGCTGAATTTGTTACTTATACGCTTCAAGTTACTTGTAAGCGCTCCACCCGGACGCGCCCGGAACCGAACCTGCAAGTAACTAGAAATGACCTGTCAAGATGTTGAAAAGCTCCCAATTATTGCACTCTCCGTTCGCCCTGAGCTTGTCGAAGGGCTTTCTGAAATGGTTTTCAATGGCTTCGACCCTTCGACAGGCTCAGGGTGAGCGGAGAATTTAGGCTCAGGGTGAGCGGAGA
>SKKD01000166.1 GCA_007121655.1 Desulfonatronovibrio sp.
AAGGAGTCTCCTGGGGTAAATTTGTTCCTAAAACACAGGGTGGAAGATATGCAGAAGTATACTCCGACGCTACAATTGCGTGGCCTATACTGATTAAAGGACTGCAGCAGAGGCTGGAAAAGAGAAAAAGCGGCCTCAAGCCGCTTTCTTAACACCTGTCACATTTCGGGCGAACTTTGACTCGTCCGGAGGCGGGAACAAAACTAAAAATTGTTAAACCTGCTTCTCAATCCACTGCACAGCCATTTGAAAATCAAGACTTCCGCTGTAAATCGCCCTGCCGGTAATGACCCCTTCCAGTCCTCTTGATGCAAGAGGATAAACCTGCCTGATATCTTCGATAACAGACACTCCGCCGGCCGCGATAACCGGTCTGGTGGTCAGTTCAAGCATTTTTTCCAGAGCCTTGATATTTACTCCGCTTTGCATTCCATCCCTGGAAATATCCGTATAAACAAAAAAAGAGCTGCCGGAATCCTCAAGAAGAGGAACCACATCTTTAACCATCAGGCCTGTGTCAGCAACCCAGCCTCTTGTCTTAAGCTTTCCGTCACGGGCATCGAGAGAAACCCCGATTTGGCCCGGAAACCTGGTGCACAGATCAGTAAACCGGCTATTGTCTTCCAGGGCCATGGTTCCGACGATCAACCTTTTTACCCCGGCATTTATATATGCTGCTGCAATGTCGATATCCCTTATGCCGCCACCCAGCTGGACCGGAATCTTGACCCTTTGGCAAATATCCCTGATAAGGCTTTGATTGACCGGATCCCCGGAAAAAGCCCCGTCCAGGTCCACCAGGTGAAGCCACCGGGCACCCAGACGCTCCCAATGCTCCGCCATGGCGACAGGATCCGGAGAAAACACTGTAACTTCATTTTCAAGCCCCTGCTTGAGTCTTACGCATTGACCATTCTTGATATCAACCGCCGGAAATATAATCATAACCCAAGCTCCTTTACTCCTTGTTCAAGACCTCCACCGGCCAGTTCACCGGCGGATACCCATCTGGCCCCCCTCTTGAAAAAGACTCCCATATTCAAAATATTTTCGCTAAGAGATTGCTGCCTTTCATCAAACAGAAACCTTTGCAGCTTCAGCTCATTTATATCAATGAGATTCAATTCCAAAGTTACTTTGGCTGGCTCTTCAACACTCCATTCATTACCTCTTCGTTCTTTCCAGTCAAATAAAAATGGTACCAGGATGTAATCGGCAGGCACGCATCTGCCAACCTGTACCCAGTAGTGAAAGGCAGATCCCGGATCTGTCCCGTGAGAGACAAGCTGAGTACACTGCTCCAGAAGTCTTGGTCCGACTATGGCTTGCCTGCTTTTGGAAGTCAGACCGGCCAGTTCACTGTCAAGTTTTGCCAGGATATCTTTATCAACTCTCTTTTCTCCAATTACCAAATGATTGTTGATCATTTGCCATCTGTGCATGGGTTGGGAAAAATTAGCCACGGCCAGCACAGCCTTTTCAGGCATTTCATAGGCGGGCTTTCTGGGAGTACAGGCCCATGAGGTAAAGGTCAGCATCATTATTATGAATAATATAACTTTTTTCATTTCAATCGAGTGATCCCTTGGTGCTTAAAACCCCGTTCCTGTTTTGGGTTACAGCCTGCTTAAGAGCCAGGCCCAATGCCTTGAAGGCCGATTCCAGAAGGTGATGGGAATTAGAGCCGTAATGAAATATAATATGCAGATTTAATCTGGCGTTAAAGGCAAATGATTTGAAAAACTCGCGCCAGAGGTCCTTTTCCTGGCCGGCAATGACTTGTGACAGAAGAACATCACCGTCATAATGAAGATAAGGCCTTCCGGAAAGATCTATTACAGCTTCAGCCATGGATTCATCCATGGGCACCTTGGCCCATCCTACTCTATTGATTCCCGAGCGATCACCAAGAGCCTCAACAAAGGCCTGGCCAAGACAGATGCCCACATCCTCGAGACTATGATGGGCATCCACCTTCATATCCCCCCGGCACCTGATATTGAGACTGATTCCGGCCCAGTGCCCCATGAGATCAAGCATATGATCGGCGAATCCGAAACCGGTTGTTATTTCATTTTTTGCTGCTTCCCGGTCAAGGTTCAGATCAAGGGAAATTTTTGTTTCCAGCGTTTCTCTATTGATTGTCGCCTTTCTCATAATACACTCCAGAATATCGGCAAATTATTTTTGCTCATCATTATCTTCATCTTCGTCGTCTTTATCGGAATCTCTGTCCTTTTTCTCCCTTCCCCATATATAGGCCACCAGTATGCCCAATTCGTAAAGAACAATCAGTGGTCCCGACATGAGAACCTGGCTGATGATGTCAGGCGGGGTAAGCAAAGCCGAAGCCACAAAGGCCATGAGTATGGCATATTTTCTATGTTTTCTGAGACTTTTGGAGCTGACTATGCCCAGCCTGGCAAGAAAGAAAATGAATAAAGGCAGCTCAAAAGCCAGACCAAAGGCAAAAAGCAGCTTTATGGAAAAACTCAGATATTCACGAAGGGAGGGCATGGGCTGGATCATTTCCGTTGCATAGCCCATAAAAAAATTGAAACCTAAGGGAAAAACAATAAAGTACCCGAATAAAGCCCCTGTAACAAAAAAAAGGGCAGAAAAAAAAGCTATTGGTATAATAAACTTTTTCTCGGTATCATACAGGCCTGGCCCTACAAACTTCCATATCTGATAGAAGATATAAGGGCTTGCTAAAAATACTCCCGCTACAAAAGATACTTTAAGGTAGGTAAAGAAGGCTTCGGGCAGTGAGGTAAAAATCATTGTGCTTTCTGGAGGCAATACCTCAAGAAGCGGTTTCATGAGTAGATGAAAAAGATCTTCCTTAAATGCGTAGCAGGCCAGAAATCCCACAAAGGCCCCGATAACCACCCTGAACAGTCTTTTTCTCAGATCTTCAAGGTGGTCCGTGAAGCTCATGGCTTCGTTCGCGGTCTGTGCAGTTTCCTCTTTGTTGTCTGTATCTTCAGGACTCATCAGGCTGTGCCGTTTTTCTTGTCTGGTTCAGGTTGAATATCATTGGACCCGGAATCAACTTTTGCTTCTGGATAAGAATCATCATTTTTTATCTCCGGGGGAAGACTTTCCTTTACTTCAGGTGGGGAGCTTTCCTTTACCTCAGGCAGGGAACTTTCCTTTACCTCAGGCAGGGAACTTTCCTTTA
>SKKD01000137.1 GCA_007121655.1 Desulfonatronovibrio sp.
AAGTTTACAAGGATGAGCATGTACTTGTTTTGAACAAACAGCCAGGAATAAGCGTACATCCGGCTCCTTCCCTTAATGAACCTACATTGGTCAATTATCTGCTGGATAAATATCCTCAGCTTAAGAATAATTTTTCAGGCGACAGGCCGGGCATAGTTCACCGACTGGACAGGGACACCAGCGGGCTTATGGTTGTGGCCCTTGACGAAGAAAGCGCGGTCAACCTGGCCAGGGCCTTTCATGATCGCGAGGTTGATAAAGAATACCTGGCACTCGTTTCCGGGTGTCCCGAAACTGGTCAGGGTGAAATCAATCATTCTCTGGGCCGCGATCCCAGGACCAGAATCAAGGTGTCTGTGCTGAGCGATGGCCGCATGGCCAGGACAAAATATTATGTGCTACACTGCGGTATTGATAAAAATTGGGCTTTGGTCAGACTGGAAATACTGACCGGCAGGACCCACCAGATCAGGGTTCACATGGCCGAGCTTGGACATCCTGTGCTTGGTGATTCTTTATACGGGGGAAGAATAAAGATTTCATGGGACTTTAAGCAGAGGCTGCTGTCGAAACTGATTAAACGTCAGCTTCTGCATTCCGCCAGGCTTGAGTTCACTCATCCGGAAACCGGAAAGAAGATGTGTTTTGCCAAGCCGCCTCCGAAAGATTTTATTCAGGCCAGCCTGTACATGGAGCGCAGGCTTCAACGAGTTGCGATAACCGGATCCATGGGTTCGGGCAAGAGTTCTGTGATCTTCCTGCTTGAAAGCCTGGGTTATCCGGTTTTTATTGCTGATCAATGCGTGGCAGAGCTTTATGAGCCGGGGAATGACGGCTGGAGAATCATCAAAAGCCGTTTCGGAAGTTTGTTCATTGACGGAGAAGATCAGCCTGTGAATAAGGCCAGACTGGCCAGGGCTGTGAGCAGAGATAAGTCTATTCTGGCGGAACTTGGACACCTTATTCATCCCCTGGTCAGGCACAGGCTTGAAGAATTCTGGAATAAAAGCAGGGACAGGCGGGTGGCATTCGCTGAAATACCTTTGGTCTTTGAGACCGGAATGGATCATGGCTGCGATTTAGTAGTGGGTGTGTACTGCCAGGATGAGATAAGACGAAAAAGATTGTCAAAAACCGGAAAAGTATCTCCGAACCAGTTTGAGCTTATGGATCGATCCCAGATGGATCAGGCTTCCAAGATCAACCGATGTGCCCTGGTGCTGGATAATTCTTCCTCTCAGGCTGATTTGACGGTTAAAGTCGAAGCCTTGACCAGGGTGCTCAGGTACTTAAGAACTAAGAGTGCCCGGACAAAATTGTCCTTATTCAAGAAGATGATGTCAGCCTGATGAAAGAATTAAAATAAGCAGGCAGGCTTTTTTTCTATTTATCAAAAAAGTTAAAGGCTCCAGCCGGCTCTTTGTATCATGGAAGCCAATCCTGATTTAATAAATCAATTTCGGATTCGGTATGATTGATAACCCACAAACCTGACAAGGCAGCCACTAGTGATTCCGTTAAAGGACAGTATTCCAAACGTATTCCGGCCTTATATGGTTTGGACTATTATTGGATCAAATGCCATTGTTTTTATGTATACGTTGAGCCTTACCCAGGTTAGTATGGTCGGTTTTTTTCATTTCTTCGGCGTGGTTCCCATCCGGTTCACCCAACCTGAGCTGGCAATGCAGATTGGTTACCCCGACGGCGGTTATTACACTCTGATCACTCATATGTTTATCCATGGGGGATTATTGCATTTTGTCCTTAATAACTGGATGCTTTGGATATTTGCCGACAATATCGAGGACGTAATGGGTCCGTTCAGATTTCTGGTTTTTTATCTTGTTTGCGGGGCAGGGGCTCTTGTTGTACACATAATTTTTAATATGGACTCGCAGATACCGGTGGTTGGGGCGTCGGGAGCCATTGCCGGGGTCATGGGCGCTTATCTTCTGCTATATCCTCATGCCAGGGTGATTACATTTATTCCCATTTTTTTTCTGCCTTATATAATAGAAATTCCGGCAGTGGTTTTTCTTGGAGTGTGGTTTCTCATTCAAGTAGTCTCGGCTATTGGCGCGGATATTACCGGTACTGGAGCCGGCGTGGCATGGTGGGCTCATGCAGGCGGGTTTATCGTCGGCATGGCTATTATCCCGCTTTTCAGAGATAAGAAAAGATGCTATCGTTGTTATAGCTTAAACAGGCGGAAAAAATAATTTTGTCTGAGTAAACCAGGTAATTGCACAAGGTAAATTGTCTTTGAAAGAAAGCCCGTTGTTTTTCCAACCCGGGAATGCTTTCTGATGAAAAACTAATTAATTTAACGGAGTTGAAAATGCTAAAAATACAGGACCTGCACGTCAGGGTAGGCGGGAATGAGGTCTTGAAGGGGATCAACCTGGAGATAGAAGAGGGTGAAACCTTTATTTTATTTGGTCCTAACGGATCTGGTAAAACTTCCTTACTTATGGCTCTTATGGGGTTTTCCGGTTATGAAATAATCCAGGGCAATATTTTTTTTAAAGGAGAAAATATTACCCATATACCCACGTATGAGCGGGCCAGACTTGGGATCGGAATGTCCTTTCAGAGGCCTCCCACCATACATGGTCTTAAGACCAGAGATATGGTCAGGTTATGCGCCGGAGAAAGAGAGGTGGATGTTGAAGACCTGGCTGGGAAGGTCAATCTTACGCAGTTTCTGGACAGAGATATTAATTCGGGGTTTTCCGGAGGGGAGATAAAACGTTCTGAAATTTTGCAGCTGATGGCCCAGAATCCCAGTCTGGTTCTTTTTGATGAGCCTGAATCCGGGGTTGATCTTGAAAATATGGCTTTGATTGGAAAAACAGCCAGGGCCATTCTTGACGGACCTCATGAGCCCCAGAACAGCGCTTCTCTTAAGGAACTTCAGTCTCAATACAAAACATCGGGACTGGTCATCACCCATACGGGCTACATCCTGGACTACATTAACGCTGATCGCGGGCAGGTGCTTTACAACGGCATTTTATGCTGCACAGCCAGACCCCGGGATATTTTGGATCACATAAGCAAGTACGGATACAAGGAGTGTGTCAGATGTCTAAACTAGATAAAGCCGGACTTGACCCCAAGGTTGATCTCGGGAAGTTCAATTTTGAGCAGGATGAAAT
>SKKD01000063.1 GCA_007121655.1 Desulfonatronovibrio sp.
AATCCATTCTGCGTCTTTATGCCCGGTGGCTCCGCGAAGGCAGAATAAAGGTTTCTTCCGACTGGAACAAGGACCTGAAAGTAAAATTCACCATTCAGGATCCATGCAACCTGGTCCGCAAAACCTTTGGCGATTCAGTTGCAGATGACATGCGTTACGTCCTCAAGGCCTGTGTTGGTGAAGAAAACTTCATTGACACCTGGCCCAACAAGTCCAATAATTTTTGCTGCGGCGGAGGTGGCGGGTTCCTGCAGGCAGGCCATACTGCGGCCCGGAGGCAGTACGGCAAGCTGAAGCATGACCAGATCATGGCAACAGGAGCTAAATATGTTTTAACTCCGTGCCACAATTGTCACTCTCAGGTCCATGACCTGTCCGAGCATTTTGAAGGCGGATACGAGGCAGTGCATCTGTGGACAATAATGGCCCTGGCAATGGGCATCCTTGGACCGGACGAGCGCACCTATCTGGACAAGACCCTGTGTGATTGCGGAATAGAAGAGTGTACTCTTCCTCCTGAAGCTAAATAGATCCCTCCGGAAAGTCTTTTCCGGTTCGGATAACATAATACATGTTCCTAAAAGCCTGCGCCTGATATCAGGCGCAGGCTTTTTACAGTTCAAAATGATCAAATCCTTTTAAAAATACCCTGTTTCCGTCAAGAAAAACGCGTTCCCTGGCCACAACCCTGCCAAGCTTCCAGGCTGAAGAGACCCTGGACTGAACCATAGGCCAGTCATCTTCGGCGCATCCCCCCAAAAGAGCATAATCCTCCCCCCCCAAAAGAGAAAAGACTATTGGGTCGACTTTCATGACCCGGCAGTAACCCGCAACTTCAGGGTGAACCGCAAAAGCAGGGTCTATCTCCACTCCGGTACCCCGGGACAAAAATCTGGGTAAATCCCTGGCCAGACCATCGGATACATCCATACACCCTTTGACAGCTTCCTGCCCGGCAAGAACCTGACCTTCCAGAATCAGGGGAACGGGCCTTAAATGAGCAGCCAGAGATAAAGGATACTGATTCATATGCCGGCAATTCTCTTCCAGGAGCATCAGCCCGCACCTGGCAAGACCAACCTCTCCGGCAACAAACAAGACATCCCCCGGCAGACATGATTCTCTCAAAAGATATTTTTCCGGGCTTTGCCCCCAGATGGTTATTCCCAAACCTAGACAGTTCCCTAAGCTCAGGTCTCCCCCTGTAAGGGCCAGATTGAATTGTCCGGCGATTTCAGCCATGCCTTCCAGCATGCAGCGGCAAAATCCGGCATCAAGGTAGGACGGCCAGACCAGGTTGAGATTAAATCCCAAAGGCCTGGCGCCGTGAGCTGCCAGGTCGCTCAAATTTACCGCCAGGGCTTTATAGCCCACGTCCTCAGCTTTGAAATAACTCAGGCGGAAATGCACGTTTTCCAGAAACAGGTCGCTGCTGAGACACAGCTTTCGGGGGCAGGCAAGCACAGCGCAGTCATCTCCCCTGCCCACCAGCATGTGCGGATGGGCATTGGGAAAAACATCATTGATTATCTCGAGGAAATGTTCTTCTGATTTCAGCATGATAATCTGTCTTGATAAAGATTGGTGTTATAAACCCTTCCCTCTCCCTGCTCCGTCTTCATTCTACCTTTTTTCCTCTCAAATCGCCACTCTTCCTCCCTTCCCTGTCTTCCTGCCCTGTACTCCATGCTCTCCATGTGCCCATGGTGATAAAGTCTTCAAAAACAAAGAGCTGACTTACCATAAAGATCATGGAGACCATGGAGGGGGCTTCGCCCCGAATAATGTTTCCTACTTCATGTCCTTCATGGTGAATAACTCTTATTCTTTTCATAAGACAAAAGAAATTTAACCATGAAGGGCATGAAGTTTAAGACGAAGAAAAACCTTCCTTTTCTGCTAAACTCGCTAAAGTCGCCCCATCGCTAAACTCGCTCATCTCTCACCTCTCATCCCTCTCTTCCCTCATTCTTCAATCTCCAGGTAATCTCCGTTGATCACCTTGAGCCCGAATCCCGGAAAATTAACCTTGTATTTGTTGGGAGGCATGGCCATGACAATCTTTCCGCGGCCGAATATCTTGTGATTGCAGTATGCGCTGGCTGAAATTCTTCCCACCTTGACTCCCTGCTGAGAATTGGAAAAATTTTCAGACGCCTTGAGCTTGCCCAGGTGATTCTCTCTTAGCTCCTGAAAAGATGAAAGCTCCCTGATAAACGGGCTCTCCGATACCGGCTGGTTAAAGCCGCTACTCCGGTGGTAGACACACGAAGGCACGAAAAGCCCCAGGTAATCCCTGGCTCTGGTGCAGGCGACATAAAGGAGCCGTCGCTCCTCGTCCATTTCTACCGGATCCTGCATGGCGTGTCTGGAGGGGAAGCGGTCTTCGACAAGATCTATGACCATGACCGCGGGCCATTCCAGCCCCTTGGCGGAGTGGATGGTAGAAAGGACCAGGGCGTCCTCTCTGGCATTTGAGCCGAAAGGATCAGGATTTTCCAGGACCATATCAGCCAGGAAAACATCCAGGTCATTATAACCGGCTACTATCTGTTCCAGCTGCTCCAGACCCCCGAGTCGTTTGGGGAGGTCTTCGGGGTACTGTTTTTCCAGGTATGGTTTGTAAAATTCAATAAGAGAGGAAACAATCCGGGAAGGTTCTTTTTCCGATCCTGCCAGGTTTGTCAGAAGATCTCTTAGCTCGGCAAACTCTTTATTTTTATCTGCAAATTTGAGGAGATCCTCATGATGGCCCTGTTCATAAGCCTTGTACAGCCGCTCTGCGGTTACCGGCCCGACACCCGGCAGAAGGCCAAGTCCTCTTTTCCAGGCCAGAAGGTCAGGACTACCCCCAACCATTCTG
Organism: Desulfonatronovibrio sp.; assembly: GCA_007121655.1. Taxonomy (GTDB): domain Bacteria; phylum Desulfobacterota; class Desulfovibrionia; order Desulfovibrionales; family Desulfonatronovibrionaceae; genus Desulfonatronovibrio. Next base: position 2,864 of record SKKD01000063.1, read on the forward strand.
GCCAGGGACAAAATATCCTTGATATGGGCCGCATCGGAAAACTTGATTCCGCCGAACTTTTGATAGGGAACAGATGCCTTGTTAAGCTCAACCTCCAGGGGATAGGAATGGTATCCCGCTCTGAACAGCACAGCAATCTCGTGCAGGGAATACTCTTTGCTCAATTCCACAATTCTGGATAATACCGTCCTGGCCTGACTCATATCGCTTACCGGCCGGATCAGATCTGGGACGGGGCCCACAGTCCGGCTGGAAAAAAGTTTTTTTTCAAATTTTTTCTCCATGTGA
>SKKD01000100.1 GCA_007121655.1 Desulfonatronovibrio sp.
CTTTGCTCGCAACAAGGATTGCCGCGCTCGAAGACTCGCTCGCAATGACACCTGATAGTCACAGTCCTGGTTACGCCTCAGCTGTCATTGCGAGGGAGCGTAGCGACCGAAGCAATCTTTATGGCAAACCTTTAACAATCTGAATTTATTATTTATACGCTTCAAGTTACTTGAAGGATTTTTAAACTTCAGTCTTCCTTTCTTTCTCTCCCTTTCAATAATCCATAACGCCTTCATCGATTACAATTGAAGTAAGTACCGGATAGAAGATACTTCAACCTTGCATCCTTCACTGAATCAGGGCTGGGCCCGTATCTCTGTGAATAATAGATCCTTTTGAGTTCACAGATCCTGGCGGGGTGGTTTTTTTCCCACCATTCCCAAATCTGTTCTTCCCTGCCCGGCTTTTTAAGATCATGTCTGCCCGGGGTCTTGCGGGCCAGTCTTTTCCAGGCTTTTGTTCTAAGTTTTTCTTCAGGATTGGTTCTGAGATTCTCCCCCCTGGAAAGCCTGCGTACAATAAAATAACCCGGTACAAGTATCAATGATGATATTACAGCAAAAAAAATTTTGTTTCGTACCGGTCGGTCGCGGGAATAAACATCCGGAGCGGACAGAACGGACCAGCTATCCTGAATTCCTGATCTGATGGTTCCCAGTATATGCGTCTGTCTGTTCAGAGTCAGATCAATAACGGCATTGACCCATTGCCAGCTCAGCCAATCCGTCACTCTCAAAGCCGGGGACACCATCCGGACCGGATATAAAGATTCAGTTTCCAGCCCTGAGATTACGTTTCCTGTCTCATCCATACTGTTTATCCCCGACTGCCTGGTAGGATCAAGAAGCACCCATCCCCTGTCTTCAAACCAGGCTTCGACCCAGGCATGAGCCATGCTGTCCCTGACTATCCAGTATTCTCCCAGAGGATTGAATTCTCCTCCCCAAAACCCGACCACCACCCTGGCCGGTATATTGTTAAGTCTAAGCATAATTGTCGTGGCGGCGGCATATAGTTCACAATAACCCTTCCTTGTTTCCAGAAGAAATTCAGCCAGAGTTTGACCTTCTTCGAATCCTGGAGGAGAAGTCATGCTGTATTCGAATCCATCAGCGCTGAAATAATTCAGGATAGCCCGTGCAACTCTCCAGGGATCATAATCTTCCCGACCAAATTTTCCGGCCAGGTCAATAACTCTCTGCTCAAGTCCTGCTGGAATATCCAGCCCGGCCCTGGCTTCCTGAGGCGAAAGCCCGTTTTTGTCGCTGCGCCGGGAAAAAATCTTGTACCTTAAGGCTGTTGCTGTTTCTTTATTCAGTCTGACTGTTCTGTCAGGGTTATAAAAAACAGGGTAAACGTCAGCGACCTGTTCCGGAAAGTAAAGACCGAAGAGATAATTCGTTCTGCCCGGATTTAGAGTAATGGTCTGTTCGATAAGGTCTGGATCATCTCCCGAAGCGTTAAATGTAAGAGCTTGAAATTCATGCGGACTGTTAGGTCTCCAGACCCTTCCGTCTGTTTCCCACAAAACAGTGCCTCGCCAGTAAAGCTGTGAAGGATTAACCTGATCTTTAATCCGGGCTCTGAATGCCACTTTGTTGGAAGCAACGATTTCACTGATGTTTCCGGGGGTCATTTCCGGACTGAAACCTGTCCGGTGAACTTCCATGTCCGGACCCAGATTCCAAACAGGGTTGATATTTCTGGGCATAACAAAGAAAAGCAGCAGACCGGCAATTATTGTCAAATTAGTCAGCAAAAAGGCAAAAAGAATAAGTCTCAGAGAAAATTTCCAGTCTGAAGTCATGGCACCGGATATATTTCCCGTCCGGTCAAAAAGATGCTGCCACATAATCAGGACAAGACCCAGAAAGAGAAACAGGAAAATCAATACCCCAAAACCAAGATCAAAGCGAATCAAAGAGGCCAGGGATAATCCCAGAACTCCAAGCCCGCAGAACTGGAACGAATCACGCTGACTTTTAAGCTCCATAAGTTTGATGCCAAGCATCAGCACTATGGCCTGAGCCAGGACATACTGCCAACCCTGCGTCCAATGAGCGGCAATGGCCACACTGACAAGCAATAATGCCGTAATCATCTTGAAATTATATGAAAAAACTTCATTTCTGCCTCTATAAAAGGCGATAAACACAAGAATACAGGATATGAGCCAGATAAGGGCCGCCCATTCAGCCAAAATACTCTTCAGGGAAAGAACTACGCAAAATCCGGCAATTATGGCCAGCAAAGGAGACAAAACCCTCAGTGCCGATTGTTTGGGAGTTATTGCGTAAGATTTCATAGTCTGGAATATAGATTATCCTGGGGCAGGCAAAGGTTTCACCAGGGCCAGGGCCTGCAGGGCCTGCTCATAATTCATCCTGCCGTTGCCTGAAATGTTTTTATGGGGGAGCTTGAGTTTCCAGGTTTCTTTTTCCCTGACAGCCTCGTCCAATGCACTTCTAAGAAATGACAGTCTTTTTTCAGTTCCCAGATGTATATACATGGGATCATCCCAATCCAGTATAAGGGACCCGGAATTGTCCTGTGCAAAGCTATGAGCGGGCCATTGTCCGTAATCAGCGTCCATGCCCGGCTTTTGCCAGTCTATACGTTTCCAGACAATGCTGGCTTTTCCTTCACCAGGGCGGTACTGCCTGATCCCGTTCCATTCTCCCCTCCCTTGATCTATGTTGCCCGGCAATGACTTTATTCCTTTACTTGAGGGCATTGTATTCAGAACAGGCCCTGCTGGTCCTGGAGAAACAACAAGCCTGGCGCCGGCATCAAAAAGACTGCCGCGCCTGACAAATCCAAAAGGATATGAAGACGTTAATCTGATCCGGGGCAATTTTGGCATTCCTCTGTGAGGGGGAATCCAGGTCAGAAAAACCTCTTTATGTTTTCCGGGTGGAATCACGGGTATCAGGGTTGAATCATTTCCAAGGGAAACATCCAGCACCAGCGATGAAAAGCGTTTGCTGTTTTCAACGCTGACCATAACAGTTCCCGTTGCATTGGAGGTCAGCACGTTCCCGCTATAAACCCTCACCCTTATTCCTGAAAGATTGTATAGAGCCGTCAGACCTAAAAGAAAAAGAAGACTGAGCAGCAATGAGGTAA
>SKKD01000035.1 GCA_007121655.1 Desulfonatronovibrio sp.
ACTTATGAACGGCGGGGGGCTAACTGTCGAGGGGGAACTTGGAGAGTGGGCGACTTGGCGACTTGGAGACTTGGCGACTTGGAGACAAGACAACCTCTCAGCTTCTCAACTTCTCAACTTCTCTCTTTCGCCCTGTCGCTCCCTCGCCAAGTCGCCCCATCGTCAACTCTACGCCCTTCTTCAACATTTGACAGTCACTCCCCTGCTCTTATCCTGAGGATAATAATGGAGATGTTTGAATCGGTTGTCTCAAAGGAAGTGAGGGTAATGAAGTGGCTGAAAAAGCGGTTGAATCCTTCTGGCAAACAATCATCATCCTGACTGGAGGATGGTGGGGGTCATTTTTCATTTTTACGCTGTTATTCTTTAAAACCACCGACAGCATCGGCCTGGGACTTCTGGTGGGCGCGCTCATCGCCAGCGCAATTATTTACTCCCAGATTCAGCACTGGGTTAGAATTTGCGCAAGCGAAACCGCCATGCCTGATGAGAAGTTTTAGGTGAAATAAGGTCCCGGGAGATGAAGAGGAGTGGGCGAACCGGCGACTGGGGCGAGGGGGAGACCTGGCGACTGGGAGACTATTCGACAAGACAATCCCCTCAACTTCTCAATTTCTCAACTTCTTTCTTACCTCTTTCGCCCTGTCGCTCCCTCGCCAAGTCGCCCCCTCTTCTTAATATTTCCCAATCCCTCAATCCCTCAATCCCTCAATCCCTCAATCAAGCCTAAATTTTCCACAAAAACTTCTTCTTGAATCAAGGGGCTTTCTTGACTAAATAAATAAATCTTATTGACTTCAAAACTGCTTTCGACGTCCCGGCTGTTAAAATTTTTCTCCCGGACAATCAATCTCGGGGACTACAGCAGACTGTCGGCCATTTCACCTCTAAAGCGCCTCAAGGTTGGTATTTATGAAAATCAGTTCAGTTATTCTCGCCACCAAAAACGAAAGCAGGGAAGCCTCCGCCCTGGCTGTTGAGATCGAGGCCTGGCTGGATGAACAGGGGGTATCGGTCTACATGCCTTTGGGGTCGGCTGATGAGTTCAAGCCCGGATCAGCTGCATCGGCATCTGATTTGATAATCATCCTGGGCGGGGACGGGACGATCCTCAGCCGGGCCAGGAACATGCTGGAGCTTGAAATCCCCTTTCTCGGAATAAACCTCGGCCGGGTGGGCTTCATGGCTGATATTTCCCCTCTCGGCTGGAAGGAACAGCTTGCCGGGATTTTCGCCGCCAGTCTGAGTATTTCCAGAAGAGTGGTCCTTGGTTACGAGCTCATGAGGGAGGAAAAAACAATTAAAAAGGGCTGCGCAATAAACGAAGTGGTGCTCAACCGGGGGGAACTGGCCAGGCTGATCACGGTGGGCCTGGACCTGCCCGGAGGAGTCAGGCAGGACATCAGGTCCGACGGGATCATATTTTCCACGCCTACAGGATCAACAGCCTATTCGGTTTCAGCGGGAGGTCCCCTGGTCCATCCTGATCTTGAAGTGATGATCATTACTTCCATCTGCCCTTTTCTGCATGACTTCAACTCCCTTGTGCTTCCCTCTTCGGAAACAGCAATGGTCAGCATTGCCGAATCCGACACGGAAGCCTATCTGACCATTGACGGCCAGCTGGGAACAAGGCTGATGGCCGGAGACAGGATCCGGATCTTAAGACATGACCGGGATTTTAAGGTCCTCTGCAGTCCGGTTCACAGCTTCACCTCCAAGCTTGCGGCCAAGGGTTTTCTGTCAAGGCGTTCCCCGGCCTGAACGCCGTACCCCCTCAAAGACCGGGCTGAACACCAAGGTGTAAAAGGAGAAAATAATTGCCCAAGCTACCCGACATATCATCAATATCCAAGATCCGAACCGGACAGGACCCCTATCTGGATGCCTGGTTTTTGCACTTTATGATTGAAAACAATATTGAACACCTGGTTAATCCCAAGGTAAACGCCTCAGCCGAGCAGCTCAGGTTTATGGTAGATCTTAAGGAAGACCAGGTATTCGCACCGTGCACGGACTGGATGTTTGACAATCTTCTGAAATCCAAAATGACCAGGGAACTCAGAAAAGAGTACCTGGAAACCTGGAAAAGGGTGGTCAGCCTTATTCATGCTTATTCAGGAGAGCCGTTCATCCGCAAAAAGATTCTCTCCTTGTGCAAACATTTGTTCAAAAAGGCCCTGCATTCCCCTTTCATGATCCCGTCCAGGCTGCTCAAGAGGATGCTGGATATTTTTCTGAGCCAGAACGCTCTTCAGGATCCTTACCAATCCATAAAAAAAGACTATAACCGCCGGGCTCTGGAGTTTATGAATTCACCTGTTTTCTTCAGATTCATCAGCTCATGCCCCGACTCCACCATGGGCTGCGAAAGGATTCAGGACCTGCGCTGGGAGCTTGATCTTCTGGAGCTGAGGCGTTTTTTCTGCATCTCCACATGGTCGGATATCTGGAAACAGGAGGATTTCAATCCCAATACCGCCCTGGTGGAAAAGGAAATCAGCAGGCACTGGGATGGATTTGATGCGGTCATGACCGGGCTTTTTGGTCCGGATAACGTATATGGCTACAAGATACTTTATCTGCCCGACAGCGCGGGCGGAATCATGTTTGACCTGAAAATCATCCAGGCGCTTATCAGGCAGGGCCACAAGGTTGTACTGGCTCTGAAGGAGGGATTTTACTACGAATATCCCACACTCTGGGATGTGGACTCCGACCCTGTGCTGGGCAGCGCCCTGCGTGAGGCGAAACAGGTTCAGCAAAGTCAGATCTCCAAGAAGGATTTTTTAAAAAAACAAAGGGAAAACAGGCTTCTGGTAATTTCCGACGGCACAAGGGAAAGGATGAATCTCTACCGCACGAATATCACATTCGCCAGGGCCTGGAAGGAGTCCGACCTGGTTATTGCCAAGGGCAACGGAAACTACAGACGGTTCATCAATAATTCCTTTCTGTTTACCAGGGATATCCTGGCCTTTTTCAGGGACGCGCAGGGAGAAGTCCATTTCCGGTTCAAAAAAAGAAGCTCAGAGGTGCGCAAGTTTATTGAAGCGGAAATTCTGCAGAAGGCCCAGGAAATCAAAAACAGCATGCTGAGTGCCAGGATCAAGGGTCAAAGAGTGCTTTTTTACAGTGCCATTATCGGGAGCATTCCCGGTCAGACCAAGGTTGCCATTGAAGTAATCAACCAGTTTGTCAGTTATATGCGCGAGCGAATGGACCAGACATTCATCGTCAATCCCGCCGAGCACTTTGAACAGGGCATGGACGGTGACGACCTGATGTATATGTGGGAAATGGTTCAGCGCAGCGGCTTCATCGACGTCTGGCGCTTTCAGAGCGTAAGTGATATAGAAAAGAGCTTTGAAATCATGGGCAGGAAGGTTCCTCCCATCTGGGCAGGCAAAGACGCCACTTTTTCCACCGGCTGTACCAAGGAAATGCATATCGCCCTTGAAATTCAGAAAAAATACCCGGAGATGCAGATAATCGGCCCCAGCCCGGAAAAGTTTTTCCGCCGCAGGGAGTATGGACTGGGCAAGTTCTTTGACGCTGTTATTGAAGAGGCTCCGGGGAATGGGTGAAGGAATTAAGAGGGAGAGGGAGAAGAGGGGGAGACTGGGCGAGGGGGCGAGGGAGCGAAGGAGAGACTTGGAGAAAGAGGGAAGAGAGGAGTAACCGGCAGAAGATAGGACGAAAGAGGGAAGAAGATGAAAAGGATCAGGACGCACAGGGACTTGCGGGTTTATCAGCTGTCTTTTGAGGCAGGGATGGAAATATACAAGATCAGCAAATTTTTTCCCAAAGAAGAGACATACTCGATGACAGATCAGATACGAAGATCTTCCAGATCCGTTTCAGGAAATATAGCCGAGGCATTTCGTAAACGCAGATATCCCAAATCATTTATTTCTAAACTATCCGACGCTGAATCTGAAGCGGCTGAAACCCAGGTCTGGCTTGATTACGCCCTTGCATGCGAATATCTTGATACTGAAGCGCGTGCCGCAATAAATGACAAATATGAGCATATTATCTCAATGATTGTTAACATGTGTATTAAACCCGAGAACTGGTCATGCTAGCGTATTGTTGCAGAGTGGCAAATCGAAGGGATCGCCAGGTCGCCCCCTCGCCCTCTCGCCTTGTCGCCCAGTCGCAGGCAGATTTAAACTTAACGGAAAAAACATGAATAAACTCATCCATATCATATCGGCATTCCTATTGGCTGCGGTTATCTGGGGGTGCGCTCCCAAGCCTCCGGAGCCTGACCCGGCGTTTTATCTCCGGGCTGATCCGGACAAGGTAATCTCCATCCTGTCCGACGGCCTGGAAAGTCAGGGACTTGCAGGCTGGACTGATCTAAAAGCACCTCTTGAACGAAGCCTGACTTATGTCCGGTCCAGGGACCAGCAGGTCCATGCGGTTTGCCTGCCGGACCTTTGCCTGAAGTGGGGTGAGCTCAAAAAAACTCTGGAGATTCTGTTGGTCTTACTTCCTGATATTGATCGCGATCCCGGAATCCTGAAGCATTATTTTGATTTTTATTCCATTGATCCGGACATCCTGCTGACCGGTTATTACGAACCTCTTCTCAGGGCCTCTGAGCAACCCGACCAGGAATATTCCTATCCCGTATATTCCACCCCCGACGACCTGATGACCGTGGATCTGGGACGATTTCATCCCCGCTGGAAGGGCCAGTCACTGGTTTACCGCCTGAATGACGGCCGGATTGAGCCGTATTTTGACCGGGCCAGCATAGATCTAAAGGGAGCATTGCTGGGCAGGGACCTTGAAATTGCCTGGGTCAACGATCCTGTTGATCTTTTTTTCCTCCATATTCAAGGCTCGGGCCGGCTGAAATACCCCAACGGAGAATCCCGGCATGTATTGTATGCTGGGCGAAACGGCCTGCAGTACGTGGCCCTGGGCAGAGTGCTGGCAGACAGGGGATACCTCAAACCTGAAGAAGTAACCATGCAGTCTATCAGAAAATTTCTGGTCGAGAATCCTCATCTGGTTGATTCACTGCTTATAACCAATCCCAGTTATATTTTTTTCAGCCTGGCGGATTCCGGGCCCAAAGGTTCAATAGGACAGATACTGACCCCCTTTGTAAGCGTTGCCGGAGATCCGGCCTATATCCCGTGGGGATCGGTCATGATTCTGGATGCTGTCCTGCCTGAATATCAGGGAATTGAAAATTCCGTTGCCGGACCGGTTCTGGTTCAGGATACCGGAGGTGCGATCAGAGGCAGGCATCTTGATCTGTTTTGCGGGTTTGGAGAACGGTCCGAATTCATAGCCGGACAAATGAAAGACCGGGCCGATGTTTATCTAATGGTAATAAAGAATGATCAGAATTAACGAAATACTGGACAAAGCGGCTGTTTATCTTTCGGGACCGGACCAGGCCGTTATCCAGAAGGCCTATGTTTTTTCGGCAGCCGCCCACGCGGGACAGATCCGTCTGAGCGGAGAGCCTTATCTTTCCCATCCTCTTGAGGTAGCCAACATCCTTACCGAAATGCATCTTGACGCTTCAACCATTGCCGCCGGAATACTGCATGATACCGTGGAAGATACCAAGGCGACTCTTGAAGAGATCAACGAACAGTTTGGCGATGACGTAACCAAGATAGTCAATGGCGTGACAAAAATCAGCAAAATGAGCTTTGAGTCAAAGGAAGAAGCTCAGGCCGAAAATATCCGCAAAATGATTCTGGCCATGGCCGACGATATCCGGGTTATCATGGTTAAACTGGCAGACAGGCTCCACAACATGAGGACCCTGGAGTTTCAGAAAACCATTAAGCAGAAAATGGTGGCTCAGGAGACAATGGACATTTACGCACCCCTGGCCAACCGCCTCGGGCTTTACCGGATAAAAATCAAACTGGAGGACTTAAGCCTGAGTTATCTCAAGCCGGACGTCTATTTCCATATCCAGGAAGGAATCAAAAAGCATGAATTCGTCGGTGAGCAGTATATTCAAAAGGTTTGCGGCCTTGTTGACGATGTCCTCAAAAAAAATTCCATCATGGGAAAGGTATCCGGAAGACTGAAACATGTTTACAGCATCTATCATAAAATGACCCTGCAGGGGCTGACCCTGGATCAGGTCTATGACGTCATAGCCTTCAGGGTCACGGTGAAAAACATTAAGGATTGCTACGCGGTTCTGGGACTGGTCCATTCAATCTGGAAGCCCGTTCCCGGGAGGTTCAAGGACTACATCTCCATGCCCAAGGCCAATATGTATCAGAGTCTTCATACAACTGTAATCGGCCCTGATGGGGAACGCATTGAAATTCAGATCCGGACCGAGGAAATGCACAAGCTGGCTGAATTCGGCGTCGCCTCTCACTGGAAATACAAGGAAGACGGGAAGCTCAATGAAAAAGACGCTGTAAGGTTCAACTGGCTGAGACAGATTCTTGACTGGCAGGAAGAGCTCAAAGATCCAAGGGAATTTATGGCTTCTCTTCGTTTTGATCTGTTTGAGGATGAAGTCTATGTTTTTACTCCCAGGGGGAAGGTAATGGAGTTGCCGGAAGGAGCAACTCCCATTGATTTCGCCTATCATATCCATACTGAAGTCGGAGACCGTTGTTCCGGGGCCAGGGTCAACGGCAGGCTGGTGCCCCTGAACACAAAACTCAAAAACGGAGATACGGTTGAAATCATAACCGATCCCCACCGGCATCCAAGCCGGGACTGGCTCAAGCTGGTCAAGACAGCCAAGGCCAGGACCAGGATCAAACAATGGATTCGCAACGAAGAGCGCCAGCAGAGCATTGCCCTGGCCAGGGAGGTTCTGGAAAAGGAAGGGCGCAAGCTTGGGGTGAATGTCAACAAGGCCTTCAAGCAGGGGCTTTTTAAGAAAATCGCCGCTGAATACTCTTTTCACTCCGAGGAAGACCTCCTGTCCTCCATCGGATACGCCAGGATTACTCCGAGACAGGTACTCAACCGGATTTTATCCAGGGAAGAACCCGAACCCCGGACTCCTGTCCAGGAAGAACAGGTCAGGGAAGAAGAAAAGACTGCCCATCCGGGCGTAAAAAAGGAAGGCATCAGCATAAAGGGCGTCGGAGATGTACTGGTCAGGTTCGCTCACTGCTGCAATCCCCTGCCCGGAGACCCTATTGTTGGATACATCAGCCGGGGCAGGGGGGTTACGGTTCACACAGCCAATTGTCATAACGTCAGGGAGATGGAGCCGGAACGCAGGATCGAGGTCTTCTGGGAAAGCGATGTGGACAAGTCATTCCCGGCCAAGATCAGGATAATCTGCGAAAACCAGAAAGGTGTACTGGCCAAGATCAGCAATCTTCTGACCAGGGAGGAGGTCAACATCGACTCCGGGACATTCAAGTCCAATGTTGACGGAAAAAGCGAGCTTGTATTCACGGTCATGGTCAATGACTCATCCCATCTGTACAACAGCCTCAGTAAAATGCGCAAGTTAAAGGAAGTCGTCGAGGTGACCAGAATCAGTGAACAGGGCTGAGGTCCGGAGCGACTGAGCGAGGGGGAGACTTGGAGACTGGGAGATGGGGCGAGGGGGAGACTTGGAGACTGAGCGACTTAGCGACTGAGCGAGGGGGAGACTTTGCGACAAGACAACCTCTCAACTTCTCAACTTCTCTCTTTCGCCCTGTTCGCTCCCTCGCCCCCTCTCCAAGTCGCCTCATCCTCCCTATTCCCCTTCACCCCCTCTCTTCTTTCTTAAATCTCGCCGGTTGTTGAATTAAACCAGCTCAATCTCGAAGTTAAGATCTTCACCGGCCAGGGGATGGTTGGCGTCAAGGGTTACGATTTCGTCCTTGATCTCGACGATAAAGGCCGGGATTTCCTGTCCTTCAGGGTGTCTGAGCATAAGCTGCTGCCCAACCTCCGGGGATATTTCATCGGGAAACTTATCCTTGGGAACCTCAAGAATCATATCCTTGCGACGCTCCCCGTAAGCCTTATCCGAAGCAATGGTCACTTTTTTGCTTTCGCCCTGTTCCATTCCCCGGACCGCTTCTTCAAAGCCCGGGATGACCTGGCCCTGACCAACTGTAAATTCCAGGGGTTCCTTGTCCTTGGATGTATCAAAAACCGTTCCGTCATTAAACTTCCCGGTGTAATGAACTTTAACCTTGCTTCCGTCAGTAACTTTTGTCATCAAATGCTCCTTTTTTTGCCCATATTAAATAAATAAGGACAGTTTTAGTTTAGCGGTTTTATTTGACTTTGTTGACCACTTTCTCGTAATAAACCTGGTTTTCCTCCAGGTTTACCGGCGTTTTGCGCCTCATGTTCATCCTGGTTATCAGCAGATTGAGCTTTTGAATCTGCCGGTATTTTTCCCTTTCATCGGTGCAGTGCCCGATCAAATCTCTGGTGTTGCTTATCTGCTTTTTCAGCTCTATCTCCTCAGGCACATATCCGGCGTTTTTGAGAATCTTGTAGGCCATTTTGAGATCAGGCGAAACATGGGCGTCATCTTCAAATCTGAGAGGTTTACCATGGCCTGACAGATTTTCAAATTCTCCATTGTTCATGGCTTCCCGGATTTTTTCCTCGGCGATTCTGGCAAATATCTCCATGGCAGTACCTGACTGATTGAAAAAGTCCTGATAACTTCAAGAACAGCGACACGGCGATTAAAAGTTTTTCAGCACCATGTTAACCTTTTACGCAAATCATTGGCTTGAGCCGGGCAACCTTTCTGGCCAGCCCAGTGTCGTGGGAGACCTGAATCACCCGGTTGACATCCTTATAGGCATCCGGAGCTTCCTCGGCCAGTCCCCGGAATGAATGCCCGCGAAGCTCAATGCCCTGTTTCAGCAGGTCGTCTATTATCCTGCTTGCCTTGAATTTTTTCGTGGCCTGTTTCCGGCTCATCACCCTTCCGGATCCGTGGCAGGCGGATCCGAAACTGATTTTCATTCCTTCCCTGGTCCCGGCAAGAATATAGGAAAAGGTGCCCATACTTCCGCCTATGAGCACGGGCTGGCCAATTTCCATATACCTTGCCGGCAGATCGGCGCTGCCAGGACCAAAGGCCCTGGTGGCACCCTTGCGATGCACGAACAGCCTTGTCATTTTATTTTTGACTTCATGATATTCCTCGCGGCAGGTATTGTGGGAGACATCATAAATAAGATCCAGCGAAGCCGAGGGAAATACCCCGGCAAAAGCCTCGCGCACCAGATGGGTAATTATCTGCCTGTTGGCCAGGGCGCAGTTAATGGCCGAACGCATGGCCCCGAGATACTGTTTCCCGGTTTCAGAATGAATGGGAGCACAGGCCAGGTCGCGGTCCGGCAGGCTTATATTCTGATTGCGGGCCTCGGCGACCATAAGCCGCATATAATCGGTCGCCACCTGGTGTCCGAGTCCCCGTGATCCGCAGTGAATGCATATGACCGCGTCATCTTTTCTCAGGCCGAAAGCCCTGGCTGCCTTTTCATCAAAAATTTCATCAATGGCCTGGACTTCAAGGTAGTGATTGCCCGAGCCCAGGGTACCCATTTCTTTCTTCTGCCTTTCTTTTGCCTTTTCCGAAACAAAGTCAGGTCTTGCACCCCGGGCTGTTCCGCCTTCCTCGATCTTTTCCAGATCATTTTTTTGACCAAAGCCTTTTTTCACCGCCCAGGAAGCGCCCTGGGTAAGCAGCTGATCCATTTCCCTTCCGCTGATACTTAATGCGCCTTTGGAGCCGAGGCCGGCCGGAACTGTTTTAAAAAGAAGATCAGCCAGCATTTTCCGCTGGTCCATGATGTCCTGTCTGTGGATGCCCGTAAGCATGGTCCTGACTCCGCAGGCGATGTCAAATCCTACTCCCCCGGCAGATATGACTCCGCCCCTGTCCGGATCAAAGGCCCCAACCCCGCCTATGGGAAAACCATACCCCCAGTGGGCGTCGGGCATGGCCATGGATGCTCCCACAATGCCGGGCAGGGAGGCCACGTTTGCAACCTGCTCCATAACCTTGTCTTCCATGCCCTTCAGGAGTGCTTCATCAGCGAAGATCACTCCGGGCACGCGCATGGATCCGGTTTTTTCCAGCTGATAGGTAAACGGGGCTGTTTTTTTCAGAATTGCAGCGTCCATAACGATTGTCTTTTATAATTACCTTAATTAAATTAAATGCTGATATTGCCGGCCTGTTTCAATCCATTTATCCTTAATTAGTTTCCATCAATTAGTTTCCATCCGGAATGTTTTACTTTCCGGATATTGGAACTACCGGGTTTCTTCACGTAAACGAGAAGTATTTTCTTTCGACAGGGAAATCAATCAATCGTGAGAAGGCGTATCTTAATGCGCTGTCAAATAATTATGCAGATTTACATAGCCAAAGGAAAAAAACCGTTTCCGGAAGGAAACTAATTATTGCCCGCTCCGATGTCAAACCTCACCCTAGCCGGTGGAGAATTCGTCTTGAGACTTGGGACATTTCTAAACATCAACTATGCATCTTGCAACCCATTGACCGTTTTTTTCTTCCTTCACCGAAAGACTGTTGAAGCTTGCACCCTTTATTTCAACCGCGGGATCATGTCTGTCAGGATCAATGGATTCGCCGAGAAGCCGGGCCTCAAGCTCATCTTCCGTGATCTCCACTTCAATTTGACTGAAGAGCATTCCTTCAGTTGAGATAAGAAAGATCAGTTCGTTAATAAAATCAAAGAACAAAAGCTCGGGATCATCTCCGCTGCACTTGATGACCCTGCCGGTGCGGGGCTTTACAGAGTTCAGGTCGGAGACGACGGCGTTCAGTGCAAGGCCCGCCTGGGCAAAGGCCAAAGCCTTGTCTGGTCCTCTTCCTTCTATTCCGATATCCGCCTGGTGATCAAAATGGCTCCAGCTGATATTTTCCATGCTGTTTTACCTCATCCTGTGTTAACGTTCCAGACCTTATGCGGAACCCGGATGACAAAGAAAAATCCTGATCAAAGTGCGGGACAGGTGCAAAGGTTAAAAAAAAGTACGATTGAACCAAAATTACCCTATATTAAACCATAATTCATGGATTTCATTCCGGCAATGAAAGAGCCATGAATCCGCGGGAATTTCAGGGCATCTTGACAGAGAACATGGTTGGTTATAATGAAAATTACCCCAGAGCCGGGATAGCTCAGATGGTAGAGCAGTTGATTCGTAATCATCAGGTCAGGGGTTCAATTCCCCTTCCCGGCTCCAGTAAAAACAAAAGCTTAAGATAAGTCAAAAAAAGTGTGCTTAAGTAACGCTAAGCCGGAGAACCCGAATTCCATCCAGTACCGATGTTATTTGTGTCGATTCTACCGCAACATCTTTATGTCCTGCAAAAAAAGGTTCAACTGATTTTAGAAGCGCCCCATCGGGGCGGCCCGGGATCAAACCTGCAAATAACTTGAAATGACCTATGCGCCTGGATTGCTTCGCCTTGCTCGCACCCTATGCGCCAATGAGATTGCCGCGCTCGCCCCAGTTGAATGGCTGCGCCTACACTTCGTGTATTCAACAGGGCAAGAAGACTCCCTCGAATGACTGGATAGTCACGGTCCTGGTTACGCCTCA
>SKKD01000158.1 GCA_007121655.1 Desulfonatronovibrio sp.
AACTCATTGAACTGGGCTGCAGGCAGGCTGAAAAGTTCGGTGCCCAAATAAGCTGCCAAAGGGTCCTGAAGGTGCTCCAGAATGCGGATGGAGGTTTTGAAATTAAGACCGATCAGTCAGAAATTTCCGCTACCTCACTTATTCTGGCTACCGGAGTTTCCCGGGTTCGTCCGGGCATAAAAAATATTTCTCAGTATGAGGGAAAAGGGGTTTCTTTTTGTGTCAGCTGTGACGGTTTTTTCTACAGGAATAAAAAAGTACTGGTCGTAGGTGAAGGAATTTTCGCGGCCAACCAGGCATTGGAACTGAAAGACTATACCCCTTATGTGACAATCTGCACTCAGGGGAAAAAAGAAAAAATCACCCAGGACTACCTGGATTTATTGAAAAAGAGAGAAATTCCCATTCTTTCAAGAAAAGTTGCAGAACTAGCCGGAGAAAACGTCCTGGAAAAGGCTGTTTTCGAAGACGGAGAGATCATTGATGTCGAAGGGGTTTTTGTGGCCATGGGAGAAGCATCATCACTGGATTTTGCCTATTCACTGGGTATAATCACCAAGGGCGTATTTATTGAGGCTGATTACGATCAAAAAACCAATATTCCCGGTGTTTTTGCCGCGGGAGACTGTGTTGGGAGATTTCTACAGATAAGCGTTGCAGTGGGAGAAGGAGCCATCGCCGGTCATTCAGCCATTTCTTATTTGAAAGAAAAAGAAAGTAAAGATTCTTAAAGTGGGCCCTATGTCTGATTTTATATTTGAAATAAACGATAATGAGAAAAAATATCTCAAACAGATTGCCCTGTTAAGCATCAGGGCCAGGTTTGAAGAGATTGAATACCCGAAACCGCCCACCGAAAAAATGACCGAAAAGCTGGGGGCTTTTGTAACTCTGAAGAAGGGCGACAGACTCAGGGGATGTATAGGGCATATTGCAGGAGATAGTCCCTTGTGGAAAACGATAATTAGAATGGCTCCCCAGGCGGCCTTTAATGATCCAAGGTTTGCACCTCTTAAAAAAGAGGAGCTGGATCAGGTCTATTTGGAAATTTCCATTCTTAGTCCTTTGCAGCCATTGGACGATCCCTCAAAGATTGTTCCCGGACGCGACGGGCTGTTGATTCGTAAAGGTGGATCAACCGGACTGTTGCTGCCTCAGGTAGCTGCGGAATGGGGATGGGACCGGGAAACTTTTCTGGCGCATACCTGCCGCAAAGCCGGTCTTCAGGCTGACTGCTGGAAAGAACCGGCTACTGAAATTTTCTGGTTTCAGGCGATTGTCTTTTAACTGCCTTACCCCTCTATCCGGAACTTAATCAAAGGTCACTGCAGGATCAACAAAAAGAAAGACCAGGATGGCCACTGTAAAGCAGTAAAGGGCGAAATAAATAAGTTTGCTTTTTTTAAGAAAATCAATGAGCCAGACTATACCGATCCAGGAAAAGATAAAAGTAATGATAAATGAAAGAATAAGGGGAATGAGCCCTATTTCCAGCCAGATATCCTTACTGACTTCATCGAACATGAGCACCGAAGAACCAAGAATGACGGGAATTGCCAGCAGGAATGAGTATCTTACAGCAGTATCTCTTGAAAGTCCTCTCCATAAAGCCGTCACCAGGGTAGCTCCTGAACGCGAAATCCCCGGCAGGATAGCCACACTTTGCCCCAGGCCCACTATTGCGGCGTCCAGAAAATTCATATCTTTCTGAGTCCGGCTTCCATATGTTTTTATCCTTTCGATAAAAACAAGAAACAATCCGGTGACAAAAAGGGAGGCAGAGATGACTGCCGGCGTTTTCAATGAGTCGCCGATATAGTCCTTGAGGAAAAGACCCAGAATACCCGTGATCATGGTGGCGGTTAAAATATACCATGCAAAATAGTATTGTATTCTGTTATGTTCATTTTTGTTCTTCAAATAGGAGAAAAAACCGGATATAATTTCCAAAAGGTCTTTCCTGAAATATAAACATACAGCCAGGACCGAAGCCAGGTGCAGAAAGATCTCAAAAGCCAGTCCCGGAAAATGATAACCTAACAAAAGCTCCGTGATTACGATATGCGCCGTGCTGGAAACGGGCAGGAATTCTGTGATGCCCTGGACTATCCCAAAAATTATCGCTTCAACAATCAGCATGTACAAACTCCTGTTGTTCAATCAAAAGAAGTACTAATATGCTTCGTGTGATTTCATGTCCAGTATTTAGTGTTCTGAAAATCAGGATTCAGACTATGCCTGGATGACGGCTGCAAAGTTTTGAATGTCCATAACCTTGAGGATTAATTTGATGAGCTGGCTTGTTATCTTCTTGATCTTACTGCTTAACTTCTGGGCTGCAGGGCACGCTCTGATGTACAAACGGGACCCGAGAGCGGCCTGGGGCTGGATAGTGACCTGTCTTTTGATTCCTACCATCGGCCCGGTACTTTATTTTATGCTGGGCATAAACAGGATCAAAACCAAGGCCAAAAAACTCAAGATGGAGCCTTTGGTTTCCGGAGGCGATATTTCTGGAAGGTCTTTTGAAAATATTTCTCCGAAAGCTTTTTTAGATTTTCAGCAAACGCCTGACCTGATCGGGATGGATAATATTTCCAGGACCATCAGCAATCGGGCTTTACTGAATGGGAACGATGTAAAAGTCCTTTTTAATGGAAACCAGGCTTTTCCTGAAATGCTGGAGGAGATTGAAAAGGCTGAAAGATATGTTTATCTGGCCACTTATATATTTGAAACTAATAAAACAGGTAAGAAATTTGTTGCAGCGTTGTCTCGTGCCCGGAAAAGAGGGGTGGATGTGAAGGTGATGCTGGATGGGATCGGCGAATATTACTCATGGCCCAGGGCAGGCAGCTATTTGAAAAAGGCGGATGTCCCGTTTGTCCGTTTCCTTCCCCCCAGATTTATCCCTCTCTCACCCTTTTTAAATCTTCGAAATCACCGAAAGATGCTGATCATCGACGATGAAACCGGCTTTACAGGGGGAATGAATATAGGTGACCGTCACCTGGTTGATGCAAAAGGCCTTACCGGGGTTAAAGACATACAATTTAAATTCCAGGGTCCCATAAACACTCAAATGAAAGAGGTCTTCATGGAAGACTGGGCCTTTTGTAAGGGGCTCAACTATCCCTCACGGTCAGGCCCTTCATCCGTCAGGAGCTATGGATCGGCAGTTTGCAGGACAATCACCATAGGCCCCAATCAGGATCTGGACAAGTTGCGCATGCTGTATACCGGGATGGTTTCCCAGGCCAGGAAAAGTATCTTTATAATGACCCCTTATTTCCTGCCCTCCCAGGAACTTGTGGGAGCGTTGCAGGTGGCTGCTCTGAAGGGACTGGATATAAACATAGTCCTGCCTGCCGAAAACAACCTTCGGTTTGTTCATTGGGCCACCCAGAATATGCTCTGGGAGATTTTGCAGTATGGCGTTAAGGTTTATTATCAACCTCCTCCTTTTGATCATTCCAAGCTCTTTCTTATGGATGACATGTATTCCCTGATTGGTTCGGCCAACATGGACCCCCGCAGCCTGAGACTGAATTTTGAAATGATGGTGGAAGTTTATTCCCGGGATCTGGCAAACACGCTCTGTAATCATTTTCAAGACAGGATAAAAAGGTCCAGGCAGGTCAGCCTGGCTGACGTGGATTCAAGAAGTATGCCGGTGAGGCTGAGGGACTCCCTGTGCTGGCTGTTCACACCATATTTGTAGAGTATTATGAAAAATATATATTATCTCAAAGAGCTCCTGCCCCAAAAGTTTTCTCTTGATATCGCCAGGCACGGCAAATGTACTTTGTTCGGCAATGAGTGCGGTTTGTTTCGCGTGTATGTCTATGACTGCTGTTCATCAAGCCTGGACAAGGCATGGGAACTGATCCGGGAAAAGAGGATGAACCCGGGCGATTCGGTACTTTGTTTCTCGCAGACTAAGGGAAGAGGAAGGATGGGCCGGGAGTGGGTGTCCTGCAGGGGCAATATTCTGGCAGCCTGGATGATTCCATACCCGGAACCAGCCCCGTGCAATAACCTGTTGCCGTTGATCATGGGGCTGACCTTAAAGAGGGCCATGCTCAACCTGGGAATTACATTAAGCATTAAATGGCCCAATGACCTGATATATAAAAATAAAAAAGCAGGCGGGATACTCATCGAGGAAAAAAACAATCAACTGGTGGCCGGAATAGGTCTAAACCTGGTGCTTCCTGAAAAAAACCGGATGAGGGAATCAAGCTCAACAGCCCCGGGACATCTTGCAGATCACTTTGTCGATACCAGTCCGGCAGAGGTTTGGGCAAAGCTTGTCTATCTCGCACATTTCTGGTACGTTGATATATTGTGCAAATTTTCATTAATTGACTTTATCCGGGAAATTAATTCTAATTTGTGGTTGATGGGTGAAAATATAAGTATTGAGTCAGGACCTGAACTTATAGAGGGCATCCTGACAGGGATCGGAGAAAAGGGAGAAATTATTGTTGAACAGCCCACGGGAGTTGTCCGCATCAGCAGTGGGAGTATAAGAAGCATTCAGCCTCATGACAGGTTCAGGCGTAATTAATAAAAGGAGTTGAATATTACGATGGCAGTTAAGACATTCGAGCAAGTAGTTTCCGAATTGAAGGGCAAAAGAATTTTAGTAGCCAACCGCGGAATTCCGGCCAGGAGAATAGTCAGATCGATCAGGGAAATGTTTCACGCCATCCCCATGATGACGGCTACCGATGTTGATAAAACCGCTCCTTTCACCTCGGGCGCTCAGGAGCTGCTTCTTCTTGGAAAAAATCCCCGCGCTTATCTTGATATAGACAGGATCATATCCAGAGCCAAGGTTCTGGATGTCCTGGCCATTCATCCGGGCTGGGGTTTTGCTTCCGAAGATTATTCCTTTCCCACCAAGTGTAAGGAAGCGGGAATAGTTTTTATCGGGCCTGATCCCCGGGCTATGGAAGCCCTCGGCAACAAGGTTGCTGTGCGCAACCTGGCGAAAGAACTGGGAGTTCCCGTGGTGCCCGGCTCCGAAGGAGCCGTGACCGTGGAAGAAGCCCTTGACCTGGCTTATGAAATGGGCTTTCCGGTAATGCTGAAGGCCGAGGGCGGAGGGGGAGGCCGCGGAATTTATGAGGTTTTCCGGGAAGAGCAGCTGGAAAGGGGTTACGTCAAAGCTTCAGCCCTTGCGCAGGCATCATTTGGAAATCCCAGGCTGTATGTTGAAAAACTTTTGACTTCCGTCAGGCATATCGAGATCCAGGTCATCGCTGATAAATACGGGAATGTCTTCGCCTTTGATGAACGGGACTGTACCCTTCAGCGCAATCACCAGAAGCTGGTGGAAATAACTCCTTCTCCCTGGCCCAGAATGACAGAGGAATTGAGGGAGAGGCTTAAGGAATACGCCAGAAGACTTATCTCAGCAGTTAATTATCATTCTCTGGCAACTGTGGAATTTCTTGTGGACGCACAGGGTAACCCATATCTTATTGAAGTGAATACCAGGCTGCAGGTGGAACACGGCATAACCGAGTGCAGGTATGGTATTGACCTGGTTGAAGAGCAGATAGCAGTTTCCTTTGGATCCGAACTCAGGTTTGATGCAAATAACATGATTCCCACCAGTCATGCCATGCAGGTCAGGGTCAACTGCGAAGATCCCCAGAAGAATTTTTCTCCCAATGCGGGTCTGGTCACCAGGTACCAATCTCCCGGAGGTCAGGGAGTCCGGGTGGATTCCTGTATTACAGCAGGTTATACTTTTCCGTCCCAGTATGACTCGGCTGCATCCCTGCTCATCGTTTATGGTAAATCCTGGAACAAGATACTGGGGACCATGGAAAGAGCCCTTCGCGAATACATTATCGGCGGTGTCAAAACCACAATTCCTTTTCATCGAAAGATCATTACCGATTCCGCATTCAGGGAAGGGGAATATGATACCAATTTTGTAGCCAAGACACCTGAACTGATGGTTTACCGGGATCAGGAACCTGAAGCCCTGAGGCTGTCGTGTCTGGTGGCTGAAATATCAGCTAAGGGATACAATCCATATGTTCAGCTTGGGGAATACCGGTCCGTACATGATAAGCGTCTGGGAAGAATAAAACCGGTTCTGCCCCGAATTGACGATTATGAAAGTCCATATCCGAGGGGGGACAGGGATGCGATTTTGGATTTCATCAGGGATTCTGACTATGTCCATTTCTGCGACACGACCACCAGAGATATCACCCAGTCCAACAGCGGCAACAGGTTTCGACTGGCCGAAGACCGTATCATAGGTCCATATCTGGATAACTGCGGATTTTTTTCCCTGGAGAATGGCGGCGGAGCTCATTTTCATGTGGCCATGATGGCCAACATGACCTACCCGTTTACCGAAGCAAGAGAGTGGAATCAATTCGCTCCCCAAACTATGAAACAGGTGCTTATCCGTTCCACAAACGTTCTCGGGTATAAGCCCCAGCCAAGAAATATCATGCGTCTTACCGGCGAAATGGTTTGTGAGGATTACGATGTCATAAGATGTTTTGATTTTCTAAATCATATCGACAATATGGTACCCTTTGCCGAAGTGGCCATGAACTCCAGGCAAAATGTATTTGAACCGGCCATTTCTCTCTCTTATGCCAGGGGATTTGATGTTCCCCATTACATGGGCGTGGTCCGGGAAATTTTGGCCATGATCAAAAAAGTGACCGGCCTGTCCGAGGCCGCAGCTAAAAGAAAATTTATCCTTGGTCTAAAAGACATGGCCGGAGTTTGCCCGCCGGCCATGATCAGGCAGCTGGTTACGGAGATAAGGAAGGAATATCCTGATCTTGTGGTTCATTATCATCGCCATTACACTGATGGACTTTTTGTTCCGGCGGTGGCAGAAGCCGCCAGAGCCGGGGCGCACATCGTTGATACGGCCATTGGTGCGGCCGTTCGATGGTACGGCCAGGGGGAGGTTTTATCCACTGCCGCATACATAGCAGAACTGGGCATGAAGACAAGCCTGAACAAGGAAATGATCCGGAAATGCGGTTTTGTCCTCAAGCAGATCATGCCATATTATGACCGCTACACAGCCCCGTATTTTCAGGGCATCGATTATGATGTGGTTGAACATGGCATGCCCGGGGGAGCCACTTCCTCTTCTCAGGAAGGGGCCATGAAACAGGGTTACATCCATCTACTCCCATATATGCTCGATTTTCTGGCCGGCATTAGAAAAATAGTCCGTTACCATGACGTCACGCCGGGCTCTCAGATCACCTGGAATACCGCTTTTCTGACTATTACCAACGTATATAAAGAAAAGGGAGAAAAAGGGGTGCGCAGGCTGTTAAAGGTCCTGGATAAAGTCAATTCCCTGCCTGAAGACAAGCTGGACAGTGATACAAAACAGGCCAGGCTGGAAATTTACAGGCACAGCAATGACGCTTTCAGAAATCTTTTGCTGGGTAAGTTCGGGCGGCTTCCTCTTGGTTTTCCCCCTGACTGGGTCTATGAAAGCGCTTTCGGGGAAAAATACATGGACGCCATTTATTCCAGAACCGAGGAATCGCCCCTGGAAAGTCTCAATGATATTGACCTGGACAAGGAGAGGCAAAATCTTATTACCCATATAGGGCGTGAGCCAACAAGGGAAGAACTGGTCATTTACCTTAATCATCCAGGAGACGCGCTGACCAACATCCAGTTTAAGACTCAATTCGGCGATCCCAACCAGCTTCCCCTTGATGTCTGGTTTGAAGGTCTGTATTCCGGCGAGGAAATCACTTTTGAGGATACCAAGGGGAAACCTCACAACTTAATGATACTTGATATTTCCGTCCCTGATAATAACGGCATGAGCGTGGTTCGTTACTCCCTCGACTCCGAGTTTTTAACCTACCAGGTCAAAGTCAGCGAAGGGTACGGGACAGCCAAAGACGCACTGGAAATGGCTGACCCCCAAAACATATACCATGTGGGAGCACCCAATAACTGCGATCTCTGGGTTATGCACGTCAAGCCCGGAGACAAAGTCAGGAAAGGGGAAGAACTTTTCAACATTTCCATAATGAAGCAGGAAAAGGCGGTCACTTCTCCTTTGGACGGAGTGATCAAAAGAGTTCTCAAGTTTGCTGATTACCAGGATGACAAGATAATGGTGCCGGTCAAGGAAGGAGAACTTCTTGTTGAGCTGGGGCCTGTTCCCAATACATGCCCGGGATGCGGAAGTCACATAGTTCTTGACGGGTGTAAGTTTTGTCCTGAATGTGCCCAGGAGATCTGTTAGTTCATTCAGTTTTCATCCGAAAGGTTCTTTTTCCCTTTTGGCTGCGTCAATCTGCACAGTTATTCGTCAACGTATTAAGATACGCCGCCTTATAATTGATTGATTTTCTTGCCAAAAGAAAAACTCCTCATTATCGTACAGAAAACCAGCAGTCCCTGGCTCGGAAAGTTAAACTTTCCGGATGGAAACTGTTCAGTTAATTACAAAAAATATTTATTTTTATATTGACTAATCATAGGCCGGACAGTACTAAAATAGTGACATTATCAATAGTTTACTAATCCCTTTTTCTTTTTAGAGTATGAATTAATTCCAAAGGAGAGCAAGGAATGGCAAAGTCCACCAGTCAGCAGGATGAAAAAAAGGCCCAGACAAACGTTAAAAAGCAGGGGGATGCCAAAAAATCTGAGAAAATTGAAAAATTGAAGTCTCAGCTGGTCCTTAATGCTCGGGAAATAACAGAGATAGGAGTGGAGTCGGAGCTTCTGGTTGGTGGAAAAAACTATAACACCGCCATAATGAACACCATTGAAAATATTCGTGCTCCCCAATTCCGGGCAATATCAGCCATTGCATTTCATAAACTTCTTGATGAGACAAAAGTAAATGCTGCTGTGGTCAGAAACGCTGTGGACAGGGAATACGATTCAATAGACTGGAATGATGAGGCCATCAATAATGACCCTGAATTCCTGAGGAAATTTGTACGTAAGCTTGCACTGAAATTAAAAAGAAATTTCAAGACTGATGGAACTCTCATCAGACTTCGCAGATTCATCAACAATGTGGTTGAAGGATTTGCTGTTTCACCTGAGGGAATTGATCAGCTCAGGAAAAGGTCCGTCCTGGTTCAGGTAGCCATATTAAGTGTGGATTTGCCGAAGGATGTTGAAGAAGCGCTGCGTCAGTCCTATCGATCCATATGTAAAGAAGCCGGACAGGAAAATGTTCCGGTTGCAGTCAGGTCGTCAGCCGCAGGAGAAGACAGTCGCAAAAAGGCCTTTGCCGGCCTGCAGGATACTTATCTGAATATTGTCGGGGAAAACAACGTAGTTGAAGCATATCACTGGGATTGTTCGTCAGCGTACAACCTTCGCAGCATGACTTATCGAAGGGAAGCAATACTGGATGCGGTAGTCAAGGCGGAAAGAACAGGTGATGATTTTATTGCGGCCAAAGCAAAGGAAGAATGGTCCATTGAAAACACTTCATTGTCGGTATGCATAATGCGCATGATCAATCCGGTTATTTCCGGGACCGCTTTCAGCGCTGAAACTTCCACGGGATGCCGTGGAAGCGACCGGATGGATCTTGTTTCAATTGACGCCAGTTATGGTCTGGGAGAAGCGGTTGTAAGCGGAATGGTCACACCTGACAAATTTTACGTGTTCCAGCGCAATGACGGGGAGGAAATCGTCATCCGGAACATGGGTTATAAGGATAAGAAGGTGGTTTATGATGAGACCGGGGCGGGTACCAAAGAAGAAACTGTTGCCCCGGATCTGATTTTTCGCTGGTCCCTGTCTCTTGCCCAGGCTGAGATCGTGGCCAAAGGGGTCAGGGCCATAAGCAAAGCGTATGACGACATGATAATGGACACCGAATTCTGCATAGACCAGTGGGACAGACTCTGGTTTGTCCAGGCCAGGCCGGAAACCAGGTGGAATGAAGAGTTTGAGAAGTTTCCCCATACCATTTTTATGCGCCGCATGGAAGTTGACGACAAGGCTCTACCCAAGGCCGAGGTTCTGCTTGAAGGCAACGGCGCTTCAAGGGGAGCGGGGCAGGGAACCATTAAGTTTTTGCGCTCCGCTCTGGAACTTAACAAAATTAATAAAGGCAACGTTCTGGCCGCTGATCGAACTGATCCGGATATGGTTCCGGGCATGCGGATTGCTTCAGCCATTCTGGCCGACGCCGGGGGAGACACCAGTCACGCCGCCATTACCTCAAGGGAACTGGGCATTCCCGCAGTAATCGGGATTAAGCGCCTGGAAGCACTGCGCGCTCTTGATGGCCAGGAAGTTACAGTTGACGGCTCCAGAGGCCAGGTTTACCGCGGCCTAATCCCTCTGGTTGAAGTCGGAGGCGAGATGGACGTGAGTAAATTGCCTCCTACCAAGACAAAGGTCGGCCTGATCCTTGCGGATGTCGGCCAGGCATTATTTCTATCCAGGCTCAGACAGGTGCAGGATTTTGAAGTAGGTTTGCTGAGAGCCGAGTTTATGCTCGGCAACATCGGGGTTCATCCTCAGGCTCTGGAAGCCTATGATAAAAGTTATCTGCAAAAGGTTGTGGAAAAAAAGCTCGGCGAGCTGGAAAATGATCTAACCAAGGTTGTCAGGGATCAGCTGGCCGCCGGAGCAATTGCCCTGGATTTTAACCTGCGAAGATATGTCGGAGTCATTTCCGGTCTTGAGGACAGGGTAAATAAACTGACGGAGCAAAAAGGGGCCAGGGGGACTGATGAAGTTCTGGCCCTGCATAGACAGCTCAGAGAGCTGGACAACAAGCTTGATGAACACATTGACCTGGCAACCAAAAGATTGGATGTTTTAAAGACTTCAATAGATCTGCATGAACATATTTCCATAATAATGGGTTTTGCTGATGAACTTTTGCTTCTGGTTGGCGATGATCCGGAAACCGTGCAGGCCAGACAGGTGATTGGAGACAGAATCGAGAAAATTTACAGACGAATCAAAAAGGACGAGTATGTAAATGAGGTTCTGAACAGCATCTCTGCCCTCAGGACAGAAGTAGCCCAGAAAGTGGGTTTCAAGAATAAAATGGATCGTGTCCGCAATCTGCCTGATGATATTACCCAGAATATAATTTCCAAGGGCTACCGCTCCGGAAAAGAACTTTATGTTCAAACCCTGTCCCAGGGTCTCGCCCTTTTTGCCATGGCCTTTTATGGTAAAGAGATAATCTACAGGACAACCGATTATAAATCCAATGAATATAGAAATCTTCTGGGAGGGATGCTTTTTGAAGATTACGAAGACAATCCCATGCTGGGTTACAGGGGAGTTTCCAGGGATATTCATGACTGGGAACTTGAAGCCTTCAAACTCGCCAGGGGAGCCTTCGGAGGCAGCAACGTCCAGTTAATGCTTCCTTTCGTGCGTACCCTGGAG
>SKKD01000164.1 GCA_007121655.1 Desulfonatronovibrio sp.
AAAAAATAAAATGGAAAAGGGATATGGAAAATAAATTATCAATAGACATGGAATACCTGAAAGACATGCTGGACAAGCTGCTGAGCATCCCCAGCCCTACCGGATATACGGACAAGATAGTCCATTTCTCCTGCAATGAACTGGAGAAGCTTGGCATATCTTATGAATTGACCAGAAGGGGAGCTGTAAGAGCAGATATCAAGGGAAGGAAGTCTACTCCTGACCGGGCCCTGGTGGCCCATCTGGATACCTTGGGGGCAATGGTCGCCAAGCTGAAATCCAACGGCAGACTCGGCATAACGCCCATCGGTACATGGTCCAGCCGTTTTGCGGAGGGTGCCGGGGTTAACATATTTACTGATTTCGGTGCCCGGCGGGGCAAAATACTTCCCCTGAAGGCCTCAGGCCATGCTTATGATGGGGAGGTAGACAGCCAGCCTGTTTCCTGGGATCAGGTTGAAATCAGAGTTGATGAAGACTGCCTGAATCAGGTTGACCTTAGAGAGTTGGGTTTTAATGTCGGAGATTGGGTATCCATTGATTCACCTCTGGAAATAAGCCCTGGCGGATATGTTAACGCCAGGCATCTGGACAACAAGGCAGGAGTGGCTGTTTTGATGGCTGCCGCCAAAGCTGTGGTTAACAGCGGATTAACACTCCCGGTAGACTGTCATATTCTATTTACTATTTCCGAGGAAGTTGGCTCAGGAGCCTCGAGCATACTCCACGGAGACGTGGCCGAGATGGTCAGTTTAGACAGCGCTCCCCTTATTGAAGGGAGAAACACCTTTGAAAAGGGGGTGACTGTCTGCATCAAGGATTCCAGCGGGCCTTTTGATTACCATCTTACCCATCGGCTGATTGACTTATGCCGGCAACATAAATTCCTGCACCAGAGAGACGTGTTCAAATATTACCGCTGTGATGCGGCCTCGGCCATTGAGGCCGGCAATGATTTACGCACTGCTCTTGCCTGTTTCGGAATAGACGCTTCTCATGGCTATGAACGGACCCATCTGGACTCATTGGAATCACTGGCCCAGTTGATGACGGTTTACATGCAGAGCCCACCGGTTACAGAAAGGGACAGAAAGTATCTGGGACCTATCAACGGGTTTACCGAACAGACGCTGGCTTCTGCCCATAACTCCGAAGAACATACCTGCCCCATTGATTCGAAAGATTACCCGCAGAACAAGAAATGAGCTGAAAGGCGCAGACAAATCAACCACCTCAAAATCACTCATTGTAAATGAAATTGCCAGATATCTTTAACATCATAGTCATCCTGTTTTGATTTGCAATTTTTAGTAAATTTTAATAAATAATTGTTTTTTCAGGCTAGAGAACAATTGAATTCATTTATGCCTGAGGCATATGCCCAGGCCTCAAAAGCCTGTCCCGGGGAGGCATACCCATAGGCTCGGTTCTGGTTATAGACGCTGAGGTTGTAAATATTCATTTAGGCTCGGCATCGACTCATTTTAACCTTTAAAAAGGGATGGAAACTGATGAAGAAAATGGGTTGTTTATTTCTGTTGATGTTGTTTTTTCTTATGGGATGCCAAGATACTCAGCAAAACCCTGAGGAAACTGCGAAGCTGAAGATTCTGACGGAAGAGTATCCACCGCTGAACTTTATGGCAAACGGAGAAGTAACCGGTCAGGCCACAGAGTTGGTCAGGGAACTTGCTAAACGGACCGGCACTGATGCGGACATCAGTCTGGGCACTTGGAGGGAAGGCTACCAGGCGGTTTTGGAGCAACCGGATACTGCCCTTTTTTCAGTGATAATGACCCCGGAACGAAAGGATTCTTTTCAATGGGTGGGTCCCATTGCTGCTGTTGACACTAATTTTTACGCCTTACATGAATCAGATATCCGGATTACAAATCTGGATGACGCCAGAAAATCCGGCAACATTGCAACTGTTGAGGATTACTATTCGGAACAGGTACTTAGAGAAGAAGGCTTCACCAATATCCGAAGCTATCCGGATGAGCGATCCGCCATGCGCGGCCTCATTGATGGGGAAGTTCAGCTTCTGGCCAGCAACAATACTGTTATTCCCGCTGTTCTTGAAATCATCGGGGCTGACATGAATGATGTGAAAAGCGTCTTTACCATGTCAACTGATCTTGCTTATATCGCTTTCTCCATGCAGACATCAGCGGAGCTGGTGGCTGAGTGGCAGAAAACGTTGAACGAAATGAAACAGGATACTACTTTTGCGGATATTTACGCCAAATGGCTCCCGGCTGCGACCCCCCCGGGAAAATTACAGATGATGACCGAGGAATATCCCCCTGTCACCTTCATGCAGGATGGAAAGCCGGCTGGTTTCGTTACGGACATGGTCAGGGAAATAACGTCCCGTCTGAATATTGCAGACAATATCAACCTGACATCCTGGAAAAACGCCTACAACATGGCCCTGGTTCATCCAAATGTTGTTATATTCAGCATGGATCGTACTGAAGCCAGAGAAGATCTCTTTCAGTGGGTTGGACCTGTCGGACAAAACAGCGCCATACTTTTTGCCAAAAAGGGATCCGGGATTAGCGTGGAGAGCATGGATCAAGCCAAAACCATCCCCTCCATCGCCACTACAACCCAGTGGTGGACCGAACAGAATTTGAAGGCTGCGGGCTTTGCCAACCTGGTCAGCTCTCCTGATCCCATCGAAAACGTAAGACAGCTTATGGACGGGGAAGTCCAGCTTTCAATCTTTACGGATGTGACCATTCCTGAAATTGCAAGAAATGCCGGATACAGCATGGATGACCTTGAACCGGTCTTCGCGGTCGAGCAGAATTATTTCTATATCGGCATGTCCAAAGGGACAACTCCGGAAATGATAGAAAAGTGGCAGTCAACCCTGAATGAGATGAAACAGGATGGAACATTTGAGGAGATATACAGAAATTATCTCCCCCATGCAGACCTTGATGATCTGCTGAAGCAATAAACCCAATAGGCAGTCAGGAATATGCCCTGGCCAAAACCCGGCAGCAAAGTTTGACTGAGAACAACATCGCTGTCTGACATCAAAAAGCAAGGGCGGACCGGCCAGTCCGCCCTTTGCTTTTTTTTTAACATGCTTCCTTATATTAACGCTGTCTTGTCAGCGATAAAGAACTCCCAAATTGCTGTGCTCTCCCACACCTGACACGAACTGTAAATCATGTGCTGGATCATGTTGCGGGGGCCGAAAATTTCAAGCACTGCTCATGGCTCCACAGGTAAAACCATGCCCGTAATCCTTTCCACAAGCAGACCCCGAGGCCTTGCAAGTCGATGCAGTTCCTTTCCTGGTTCAAGGGAGGTTATCACTGTCCTGCCTATCACCCATCTGCCGTCCTCCCCAAAGAGACGCCAGGTTCTTAACCCCCACAAGGAATGATAGACCAGAGCCTGACCGGTACCCGGGTCCTGACCGATGTAAAGCATTACGTGTCCGGGCATATATAAAATGGTTATCCAGGGCTTGCCTTCTTCAAAGATTAAATCCTGTTTTTCCTGTCTTGAAAGACCCTCCAGGGGAATAAAATGACCAGCCTTGGCCTGGTCCCCGGAATTTCTGGGTAGTAGAATGCCGAACCCGGCAAACACATCCTTGAGCAGGGCGGAACAGTCCCGCTTCCCATAAAGCCCCCCCCAGCCGTAAGTCTGCCCCATCATGGAGTTAAGTATCTTAGCGAAATTTTCCGGATTGGGAACAAAAGGCATCCTTTGGCAATCATTTCTCGGGACCCTGGCCTGCATAACTTTCGCGGACCCGGAATGATCCCGTACGGGAACCAGAACCTGCCAGAATTCATCGTTTTCTTCCTGATCCAGAGCCAGAGGAAGAGACATGCCCACCCGTCCGGAAAAAAAATGCATACCGCTTTGGCTTATTATCGGGACATCATCAGTTACAAACCCTGCTAACGGTTTACCTTTATAAGCCTTTTGAAAATCCTCACCCGCTATAGCCAGTTCTTCCCACCTGATCCACCCTGCCGCATAATCTGTCTCAGCCAGAGCCCATTGTCCGTCGCTGCTCACATGGGTGATGAGCAGGGGAGTACCAGCAGCCAGCAATGTGTTTTGCATATAATCAAAGGGAAATCCCTCACCTGGTCTGGAAGGATTGTAAAATACCGGTCTTTGTGTAGGCAGCACCCGCATGGACGCGTGGACCACGGTAATTCCTGGAATAAAAACTGCCGGATACTCCTTTATATTCGATTTCTGCTCCATTTCATCTATCCACCCTGAGGGAAGAGGAAGATTATTTTCACCGTAAACGTCCCTTGACCTGTACCTGTCAAGTCCCCAGAAAACTTCCCGGGCAACGAATCTGGGCTCCTCTCTGTTCCAGGGAGCAAAAGTCCGGGCCAGAAAATCCCCATAAAGATCAGCCTGTCTCTCTAAGCTGATCAGTTCTTTGTCCGGCTCAACCAGGTAATGCTGTGCATCCTGCGGCAGGGAGACGATATCCCGGACCATTCCAGGCTGTTTGGCACAGCCGGTTAGGCAAGAGAGCAACGCAAGGCATAACAATAAGCGGGTTAATGAACAATTTTTCATAATGTCATTTCTCCTGGCCGAATTATGTTTGGCCAAGGCTTTTTTTTATGCGAATGGATATTTCCCGCACCCTGTTCATGGCCTCGTCTTCATTGATGGTGGTCAGCCTGCGGCCGCGCATTACAATTCGTCCGTTGATCAGGACCGTGTCCACGTCTGATCCTGACACGCAATAAGCAAGGTGAGAATATTCATCGTACATCGGGGTCAGGTGAGGTTTATTCATGTCAATGATACAGATATCCGCTTTCTTGCCTGCCTCCAGGAGACCTGTATGTTTCTCCATGCCCAGAACTTTTGCTCCGTTGCGTGTAGCCATGCGGACAGCGGTCTCTGCCGGCATGACCGTGGGATCAAGAAGGGCGGATTTTTCCAGTTTGGCTGCTGTATCCATCTCCTGAAACATATCCAGGTTGTTATTGCTGGCGCAGCCGTCAGTTCCCAATCCCACAGTGATGCCGTGGCGCAACATTGCGGATACGGGCGCCACACCGGAAGCCAGTTTCATGTTGCTCTCGGGATTGTGAACCACCTTACAGCCATGATCTGCAAAAAGGCGCATGTCCTCTTCGTCCATTGCCACGCAATGAAAGGCAAAAAACCTTTCATTCAGCATTCCCGTTTCCTTAAGAAATGTTGTAGCCCTTTGACCGAGTTTAGCCTTTATCTGCATGCCCTCGTCCCTGGTTTCCAAAAGATGTGTAGATAAAGGAACCTGATACCTGTCTGCCAGGACCTTGGAAGCTTTCAGGAGGTCAGGGGAGCAGGTATAAAGAGAATGTGGCTCTACCATAACACTTACAAGGGGATCATCAGCCCACTTTTTAATTAGTTTTTCAGTGTAGGCCAGGCCTTCTTCAGGCGTTTTTGCATTGGGGGTGGGGAAGTCAAACAGAACCTCCCCGATCAGGCAGCGCATACCAGCCTGCTTAGCTGCTCTGGCTGTTTCTTCCTCAAATATGTACATATCTGAAAAAGTGGTGGTTCCGGATTTGATCATTTCCGCACAGGCCAGCAGGCTGCCCCAATAAGCCAGCTCAGGGTCGACGTTCCTTGCCTCGGCGGGGAAAATGTAATTATTGAGCCAGTCCATGAGGTCCATATCATCGGCAATACCCCGGAAGCAGGTCATTGCCGCGTGGGTGTGGGAGTTGACCAGCCCCGGCATGATTATGGAATGTGGAAGATCGATAAGCTCATCAGCGCTGAAAGACCGTATGATATCATTCTTGCGCCCCACAGCAATAATTTTTTCCCCTTCAATGGCCACGGCTCCTTCTGAAAATTTTGTGTTTTTGTCATCCATGGTCAGGACTGTTCCCCCGCTCACCAGAATATCAATATGCTTCATATTAATCCCTTTTACTGCTGTTACTTTGAAATGGTAATGGGTCTGCCTTTTGTTCCGGCGTAAAAAACAATAATTACCGCGGGGGTCTCGCTGTTATTCCGGCCATAGTGCCACTTGTCGACTACTTCAATTATAGCTTCACCTGTCTTGAGTGTCAGGACTTCATTGTTTTCAGAGATAACAGTCAGTTCTCCCTCAAGCAACACGCCGGCGTTTATAACCGGGTGAAAATGCAGGGGCAAACTTGCGCCTGGTGGGACTGTTATTCTTAATACTGTTATTTCCGGCACCCCCTTCGGATATTCAGGCAGAGTCTCCTTATCCCAACTTTCGCTTGTTCTGGCCAATTCTTCAACTGTGATTTCCTGTTCGGCTCGGGCCCAGGCATATCCCGTTAGCAAAATGATCAGTACAAAAATCAGATAATTTTTTTTCATTGAATTTTTATCCTATATAAGCATTGCCGGCAAAACGAATTCCTCGTCAGGGAAATGTTAATTCCGGACGATGTTTAATTTCCCGATGATGACCCGCTTGCATGTCAGAGAGAAAGAACCAGTAATTCGGATACATACAGCCATAGAGACCCAGCTGGAATCCGTCAAGCACAACTCTGTTGCTCCTGCTTATTAACACTCTTAAACTTGAATTTTGTCATCAATACATATCCCGCATAACATCATCTGCTTTTAGAAAACTTTTATTATTAGTTATTATAAAGATAATAACTAATAATAAAAGTTGCGCTAATATTTTAGTCTTGATATAAGAAAGCTGATTTACTAATAAACTATGGAAAATAGATCCCTTAATTGGAGGAATGTATGATGTTTAAGAGCATTTTTATTGTTGTCGCTTTATTTTTTGCGCTTTGCGTGTCACCGATAACTGCGGTTTCAGGCTCACAGATCAACATAAACACTGCAAATGCTGAACAATTAATCACGCTCCCTGGAATCGGTCCCAGTCTCGCGGAGAGAATAATCGAATACCGGAGTGAATTTCCCTTTAAAGCTTCTGAAGATGTAATGAACGTTTCAGGGATAGGGGAAGCTACATTTAACAACATTAAAGATATGATAACTGTGGATTAAAGCTTAATATAGCTTTTTAAAGAATACTAAAAACCCATAGTTTATAGAAACTGGCCTGAAACCAATCGGTTCAGGCCTTTTTTTTTGACACTTGACGTTAATAGTAATCATTACTATAATGTCTTCTATGATAAGATTGACCAGGCAAAGACAATTGATTCTTGATAAACTCAGACAAACCGGATTTCATCCTACAGCAGTTGAAATCTATAATGAAGTGCTTAAACATATTCCTAATATCAGCCTTGGGACGGTTTACCGCAACCTGGACATTATGAGTAAAACAGGAATTATTCGAAAAATCGAAACGTGTGGAGATCAAAAAAGGTATGATGCCGTCACTAAGGATCATTTGCATATTATCTGCACTTGCTGCGGAAGAATACAGGACCTGGAAGAAGATTTAGATATCAACATGAACAAATTGGCCAACATTGAAACTGAATTTAAGATTACCGGCGTCAGGTTCGAAATTATGGGATTTTGTCCTGAATGTGACGCAGAAAGGGATACATTTTAAAATGACCCTTATTAATGATGTGATTAAATAGTTTTGTCTCGGAAATATTAAACTAAAAGGAGAAAACATGAAATCTTTAAAAGGTACCAAGACTGAGAAAAACATTCTTACCGCCTTTGCCGGGGAATCACAGGCAAGAAACCGCTACACGTATTTTGCCAAGCAGGCTAAAAAGGATGGTTATGTTCAAATATCAAATATCTTTGAGGAAACAGCAAACCACGAAAAAGAGCACGCCAAAAGACTGTTCAAGTTTCTGGAAGGCGGCGAAGCTGAAATACAGGCCGTTTTTCCGTCAGGAAAGATCGGCACTACCATGGAGAATCTTCAAGAGTCTGCAGATGGTGAAAGATACGAACACGGGACCATGTATCCCGAATTCGCCAAAACCGCCATGGAAGAAGGTTTTACTGAGATTGCGGCGGCAATGAAATCCATTGCCATAGCTGAGCAGCTCCATGAAAAAAGATACAGAAGTTTTATCACCAACATTGAAAAAGACGCTGTCTTCAAAAAAAACCAGGAGGTTACATGGAAATGTCAGAATTGTGGATATACGCATAAGGGCAGGGAAGCTCTTGAAGAATGTCCCTCATGCGACCATCCCAGAGCGCATTTTGAAGTTCTTTGTGAAAACTGGTAATTATTAATTGCATATGAGACATAAATGCCTCTGGTTTTAATTGGATCAATGTAGTGGCAATTCAAAATTATTTCTTGCCAGCCGGAATGCTCTTGCTTAAATATTATAATTAAATCCTTAACCTTTTACCTGAACACAGGTAACCAGGAGTTTATATGGCTGCTCCAGAAGAAATGTGGCAATGTCAGATGACCAACTGCGGATGCATTTATGATCCGGACAGGGGTGACCGCAAAAGCAAAACCTCTAAAGGAACCGGTTTTCATGACCTTCCCGATGACTGGAAATGCCCGGTGTGCGGGGCTGGGAAAAAAAGCTTTCGCCCTTTGGCCGGACCGGGATCTGCCAGAGAAGAAAAATAGAGGCCAGTTATGAAGAAATATGGTTGCGCCGTATGCGGTTATGTTTACAACCCTGGTCTGGCTGAGAGGTCAGGAGTTCCCAGGAATACTCAATTTGGAGAATTGCCTGAAGATTGGTGTTGTCCCCAATGCGGCACTAAAAAAATGTATTTTGTAGAAAAGCATCAACACAATAATAAATAGGCAGTTTAAAATAAGGAGTTATAAAATGGAAAAATGGGTATGTGAAATTTGTGGTTACGTTTATGATCCCGCAGAAGGGGATCCCGACAATGGCGTTGCTCCTGGCACAAAATTTGATGATCTGCCCGGTGATTGGGTATGCCCTGTATGCGGAGCTGGCAAAGAAGACTTTGCCAGGGAAGCATAAACAGGTAAAATCACAACCCGCAGGAATATTTCTGCGGGTTGTCTATCTGCAGACACCTCCTGTTATGATCATGTGTAGAACATGATTATTTTTTTTAAACTGCATAGCTTAAGTCATGGTTGGAATTTTTAAGGGGAGTTTTGACAACACCATATTTTGGAGTAATTATGCCTAACATTGAAATAAAGAAAGACACTTACTGTATCGGAATTGTCGACTGGAATATCCACAGCTTTCACGGTTATTCTCTGGCCAGAAAAGGTACCACTTACAACGCATTTCTGGTCATGGATGACAAAATAACCCTTTTTGACGCAGTTCCTGAAAAATTCAAATGGGATCTTTACCACCAGATCCATAAACTGATTAAACCTGAGCAGATCGACTATATAGTGGTCAATCATGTTGAACTTGATCATTCCGGAGCTTTGCCCTTTCTCGTTGAAAAATGTTCCCCT
Source organism: Desulfonatronovibrio sp. (assembly GCA_007121655.1). Classification (GTDB taxonomy): domain Bacteria; phylum Desulfobacterota; class Desulfovibrionia; order Desulfovibrionales; family Desulfonatronovibrionaceae; genus Desulfonatronovibrio. The sequence goes on from SKKD01000164.1 coordinate 9,375, forward strand.
GAAAAAATATTTTGTTCCCCCATGGGTGAAAAGTCTTTGCTCAGCCACTTTCACAAGCCTGAATGGCCGGTGCAGGTGGTCAAGGATGGAGAATCCATTTCCCTGGGCAACAAAGAAGTCCACTTCATGGAAGCAAGGATGCTGCACTGGCCGGACACCATGTTTTCATACATTCCCCAGGACAAGCTACTCATATCCAGCGATGCTTTCGGACAGAACATCGCCAGTTCCAAGCTTTTTGATGATGAACATGACCTTAACCTTTTACTGTCAGAAGCAAGACACTACTACACCAACATTATTCTGCCCTATTCCGGATTCGTGCAAAAAGTCCTGTCCAGAGTCAAGGAATCCGGTCTCGAGATAGATATGATAGCACCGGATCATGGGGTTATCTGGCGATCTCACGTAAAAGACATTATTGCGGCCTACCAGGATTTTTCAAGCCAGAAAATCAGGGCCAAGGCGATCCTGGTTTATGACACCATGTGGCAAAGTACTGAGAAAATGATCAAGGCTGTGGGAGACGCCCTTATGGATGAAGGGATTGAAATCAGATTAATGTCCCTGAAGAGATTTCATCACAGCGATGTAATGGGCGAATTTTCAGATGCCGCAGCCCTTGTCTGTGCCTCCCCCACTCATAATAACGGGATGCTTCCGCTGATGGCAAACTTTCTGACCTATATGAAAGGCCTGAAACCCAAAGGCCGTATCGGCGCCGCCCTTGGTTCATTCGGCTGGAGTGGAGAAGCGCCTAAGGCCATGGCCGCGGTTCTGCAGGAAGCGGAGTTTGATCTTCCCCTGGAACCTTTGCGGGTCAAGTACGTCCCAACCCATGAACATCTGGCGCAATGCAAGGAAATGGGCAAAGATCTGGCAGGGAAGATTAAAGATAAAGTATCAGTTCAGACTGACTAGCTTCTTTCAGCTGCTGTTTATGCCTTTTATACATACGGCGTGTCCCTGCGTGCGGAGAAAAACCGGCATCAATACTGCCGGTCTTATTCGCTGCGGCAAAGCCATGTCTGTTGAATAATACTTCTTCATAATCTGGAAAACATGAGAAAGACTAAAAAAACAGTCCTGGATATTCTGCGCCGCGAAGACATTTCCGGCTCTTTGTCAGAACTGGATGCATTTCCTCCCAAAAAAATGCTGGGACCTCTTTTTTCCGCCATTTTAAATAGCGATGAAACAACAAGGTGGCATGCAGTCACTGCCATGGGACATGTTGCATCTAAAATAGCCGATAATGATCCGGATCAGGGACGAATCATTATGCGCAGGCTTATGTGGTCTTTAAATGATGAGTCAGGAGGAATAGGCTGGGGAGCGCCTGAATGCATGGGCGAAATAATGGCCAGACATAAAGGTTTGGCCAATGAATTTCATTCGATTTTGTTTTCATACCTGGTGGAGCGCGAAGACGGGGCAGATAATTATCTGGAGTACCAGCCTCTTCGAAGAGGTGCTTTCTGGGGACTGGCCCGTTTGGCTTTGGAGCGGCCTTCAATAGCGACAAAGGCTTCGGATAATGCACTTAAGGCGTTAAACCATGAGCAAGATCCATTTATCCTGGCCTGCCTGTGCAAATATTTTCAACTCATTGACACGGTACCCTCCGGGCTTGAAATATCAATCGACCCGGTTAAAAACCAGAAAATTGATTTTTACTGGAATCAAAAAATCTCCAGAATCCGGATTAAGGATATGTGTCCCGGCTCTTAATTGCCGGATGAAATTATATCCACCACCACGATCTCGGTAGGGGCCATCACCCTGATGGGCGGTCCCCAACTGCCTGCACCGCTGGTAACGATAAGTCTGGTCCCGGCCTTTTCATAAAGCCCGTAAATATATTTAAACTGAAGCCGCACAAAGTATCTGAAGGGAAATATCTGGCCGTTATGGGTATGTCCTGCCAGATGCAGGTCCACTCCTGCCCGGACTGCCTCTTCAAACCCCCATGGCCTGTGGCTT
>SKKD01000177.1 GCA_007121655.1 Desulfonatronovibrio sp.
AGGCTCTGGTGATCCAGGCCGAACATATTGGTGTATATGTCCCTGGTCAGGCCGGACATGAGCGAGTTCATCAGTCCCGGATCAACGGCCTGCCCGTCCCCGTCCACAAGATCGTTTTTGTTTCGCTTGAATCTGGTCAGATCAAGGGATCTGCCGGCATCAACCTCGAGCACGGCCCTGACCGCCAGGTCTTTGTAACTGTGCATGAAGGCATCGGGAGACTTGAGCCCGAACCCGAAGAAAAAACAGTCCAGAGCCCGCATGGTGGTGCTTTTGCCTGCCTCGTTGGGCCCGAAAACTATATTCAGGCCGGCATCGCCCCGGGAAAAATCAAGGCTCTTGTCCGAAAAATGACCAAAGGCCCGCAGATCAAGATGTTTAATTTTCATGGTCAGCCTGGATGTTCATCCCTGGAACACGAATTCGTTGACAAAAGAGGAATGAGTATCCGGCGTACCTCCTCCAGGAGGGAGCCGCGCAGGGATGGATCCCTCAGATCAGGCAGGTTGACCCCGGTTCCCGACAATTTTGCTGCCAGGTCGTCAAGGCTGAAACCAAGTTCGTCAAAACTTTTGCTGTTGTTTTCCAGCTCATCAATAAACCTGGCCAGGTCTCCCTGGGGTGTCCTGCTTTTTTTCAATTCTTCAAAATCTATGGCCGGAGAGGTGTTCAGGACGATCTTCTCCACCCAGATTTTCGCCCGTGAAATGTCGGCCCCAACCCGCCGGACCGAAGCCCGGAAAGCTTCCTGATCCCGAAGGAGTTCGACATGGGCGCCGCCCGCGCCCTTAAGTACAATCCTCACCCCCATGGGTCTGCCCCCGGATTCCCTGGTATAGGTCTCCTGAAGCGCCATGGCTGTCCGGTCCACAACCTGGTGAAAGGTATCCAGCCCGTTGATGTCCACCTCCAGAGTTTTCCACCTGAATACATCCAGAATTATCCTTTCCATCCGCGCCGACCGGCGGTTGTCCACGTCAATCCGCACACAGCCTCTGGGACCGGACTCCCTGATATGCCTGCCCTGAATGCAGCCGGAAAAAATAACGTACGGGTTTTCATTGACTATTTCATGCCTGTGGACATGACCCAGAGCCCAGTAATCATAGCCCCTGGCCAGAAGATGTTTGAGTTCGCACGGGGCGTATCCCCTGTGTCCGGGCCTGCCGGAAAGGGAGGTATGCAGAAGGCCGATATTAAAAAATCCGGGTACGGGATCGGGATAGGAAGGGACCAGGTTGTCCAGAACTTCTGCGGAGCCGAAGCTCTGCCCGTGGACGGCAACGCCCAGATCGTCTATCCGCCAGGTATGAGGGTGCGCCGAGCGAAAAGTCTTCACGTTGTCGGGCAGTTTCAGTGACCTGGTCATGGTGTTGCCTGCGTCGTGATTGCCCCGGATCAGGGCCACCCGTGTGCCGGCGTCTCTCAGCCTGTCCATTTGCAGGGAAAAATGCAGAAGGGTCTGAAAATCCGGACAATCAGCATCGTACAGATCCCCGGCGATCAGGAGCAGGGGGATATTGTTTTCCAGGATATAGTCGATCAAATCTCCCAGAGCCCGGCGGCCTGCCTCCCTGATTTCGTCTACCGGAGCGCCCTCGTATCGACCCAGTCCCCTGAGGGGGCTGTCCAGATGAAAGTCGGCTGCATGGATAAAGGTTAGCATAAGCTGCTGATAGCATTATCGGGTTAAAGGCTCAAGAATGAATTTGGAGAGATGGCAAAGGAATCCGGTTGAAGCCTGGTGAAGACAAAGACCAGGCTTGCCTTGAACCTCTTTAATCCGATGGAATTGAACCCGTACTTCCAGGAATGTGAGAGAAGATGAAGAATAGAATTATTGCAGTTTGCGGAAAAGACAGTACAGATACATCTGCTCCACTCCGCCGGGGGTAACGTGCAGTTCCTTTTGATGACGAATCAGTTCGAAATCCTGGCCTATTACTTTCACCAAGTCCTCCGCGGCATAGCGCTGAACAGGCAGTCCGCTGCACTTGGGCGGTGCTTCCGGGGCAAACACCGCAATAATCAGATAGCCGCCGGGTACAAGGGAAGTATTAAGATTATCCAGATACTTTTTCTGCTCATCCTCCCGGGTCAGAAAGTGAAACACTGCCCGGTCATGCCAGAGCTCGTAGCCTTGCAACGGCAGATCGGCACGTGTTACATCCCGGACCATCCAGGTCACCTGTTCAGCCTTTTCGCCCAGGCGTTCCCGGGCCAGTGACAAAGCATTTTCCGAAATATCCAGTACGCTTACCGAGCTGTAACCAAGCCTGATCAGGTCGTCGACCAGGAAAGACGCGCCTCCGCCGACATCGATAATCCGGGCGTCCCTGTTCATTTCCAGACTTCTGATCCATTCCAGGGAAGTCCTTAAACTGGGGCTGTACCAGCCAAGTTTTTCAGGTGGATTATTGAGATAGATATTTTCCCAGTGATTTTTAGGGTTCATGTTCAATATCTCCCATGCTCGCGCATTTTAAAGATCGGATCGGGCCGCAGAAAGCCCGGAATGCCTGCCATGATTCGTCTTATTCAACGGATATGATCAGGGGAATCCTGTGCAGCCTTGATGATTGCGTCGTTGTGTTTCCGAGGCTCCAGCTGATCCCGGCCGTTTGGATCCCAAGCAGTGAGGCAATGTCCGCGACAAGGCCCTGGATATTGATTATGGGATGTCTGGCAAAAACGTGGGGTAGCCCGTAGGTCATATTGCAGGCCAGACATTTACCCGGACGTTCAATAAGCTCAAAGAAAAAATAATATTTGTTGTCCCTGACCCCGTCAAAACCAAGACGGATATCAAAGTGGCTGTCCTCCGATCCTCCGTAAAAGGCATCAAAAAACTCATGGCTTCTTTCTTCCGGGAAAAGTGTTTCCAGCTCTTTTTGAGTCAGGCCTTGTCCGGCTTTAGTGTCATCCATTCGTCTGGTCCTTTTGAAGTTTTAGTGTTTTAAAGTTTTAAGTGTAGAGTGTTAAGGATTGTAAGCGCTCACCACATTTTGTGCTCTTCAGCAAAGCCTGCATCATGGTTGAT
>SKKD01000071.1 GCA_007121655.1 Desulfonatronovibrio sp.
AAGGCTGATACCTGTCTGGAAATCGTCAAAGCCTTGAACAGTTAACTTCCTTTAGAAACATTTTTTATCAGTAGAATCAAGCTTACAGGAGATATATTACCATGATGAAAAAACCGGTTGTAGCAGTAGCGGGCGCCACCGGCGCAGTGGGCAGGGAAATGCTCAAGACTCTGGAACAAAGAAATTTTCCGGCAAAAGAGGTAATCTGCCTGGCCTCCTCAAGATCAGCCGGGACCGGAATTTCATTTAAAGATCAGGAACTGACTGTCCGGGAGCTTGGAGTCAATTCATTTGATGGCGTGGATCTGGCCATTTTTTCAGCGGGTGGCGCAATTTCAGAAAAATACGCACCCATCGCGGTAAAATCCGGATGCGTGGTGGTTGACAATTCCAATGCCTGGCGCATGGACAAGGACGTACCCCTGGTGGTTCCAGAGGTAAATCCCGAGGCCCTCGAAAAACATAGAGGCATCATCGCCAATCCCAACTGTTCCACCATTCAGATGGTTGTGGTTTTAAAGCCTCTGCACGATGCCGGAACTATAAAAAGAGTCATTGTCTCTACATATCAGGCAGTGTCAGGTTCCGGTCAAAAGGCCGTGGAAGAATTGGAAACCCAGGTTAAACAACTTTTATCAATGCAGGAAGCGGAACCAAAGGTATATCCCTACCAGATTGCTTTCAATTGCCTGCCGCACATCGACGTCTTTCTGGAAAATGACTACACCAGGGAAGAAATGAAAATGGTCAATGAAACCAAAAAGATCATGGGTGACTACAATATTAAAGTAAGCGCCACCACTGTGCGGGTGCCGGTTTTCTATGGACACAGCGAGTCAGTGAACATCGAAACCGAAAAAAAGATAACTCCACGGGAGGCCAGAGCCATTTTGAGCCAGGCCCCCGGTGTAACCGTACTGGATAATCCTTCTGAAAACATATATCCCATGCCGATTTTCGCTGCCGGCGAAGATGATATTTTTGTGGGCCGCATCCGTGAGGACGAAACCATTGATAACGGATTAAACATGTGGATAGTAGCGGATAATATCAGAAAGGGAGCCGCGCTCAATACAGTTCAGATATCCGAATTGCTGGTGGCAAACAACCTGCTTCGTACACCTTAATAATGGAGAAGAGCTTAGTGACAACCATAGCGTCAAGCCGGGAATACGTTGACAGGCTTCTGGAAATGCCAAGACCCGGTGAAGAAAATATATTTGCGTTTTACGATCATCGGCTGGGCATGATCTGCAAGGATCCGAGAGTCATGGTCATTCCTCTGGACGATCACCTTATTCATCGCGGAGACGGGGTTTTTGAGACGGTCAAATTTATTCGACGCAAAATTTATCAGCTTGATTCCCATCTTGAGCGGATGGAAAAAAACTGCCGGACCATTTTTATTGATCCTCCCGCGCCTTTTGCCCGGATCCGGGAACTGGTGCTGGAAATTGCCAAAGCCGCTGACAGGGATGACGGATATCTCAGCCTCTTTATAGGACGGGGCCCCGGAGGATTCTCTATCGATTTCAGGGAATGTCCTCGTTCCAGTCTCTATATTGTAGCCAGAAAGTATCATCATCACCCCGATAATTTCTGGGAAAAGGGAGTCAGCGCCTTTAAATCAGAAAAGCCGGCCAAGCAGAGCTATATGGCCAAAATCAAGTCGGTGAACTACCTGCCCAATGTGCTTATGAAAAAGGAAGCCGTTGATAAAGGTTACGACTTTGCCCTTTGTTTTGATGAAAACGACTGCCTGGCTGAAGGATGCATAGAGAATGTGATTATTGTCAACGACCAGGGCAAAATTGTAATTCCTGACCTCAGTAACGCCCTTTCCGGAACCACTCTCATGCGGGCGCTCGACCTGATCAAAAATGAGACTTCATTTGTATTCCGGTCCATCAGGGAGTCAGAAATATATGAGGCAAGAGAAGTCATTTTGCTGGGTACCACCCTGGACGCCGTGAGCGTGGTCAGATATAACGGCAAGCCTATTCATGACGTGCGTCCCGGCCCTGTGAGCAAAAGGCTGCGGCAGCTCATTCTAGAGGATATCGAAAAAAACGGACTGGAATTTTAATTTCTGCCCCGGACCAGGAAAAACGGAGGTCTCAGGCTGGCCTGAATCGGATATCGCCCATCCAGAGCTTTTTCAGGCCTTGAAAGAATGGCGGACGGGCAAAGCCAGGAAACTGAAGATTGCCCTGTTTCAGATTCTGCATCAACGCGTGGCTGTCCAGATTACGGTTACCCTGCCCCAGAGTCTGGGCGAGCTGGAGCAGAAACGCGGGGTGGGTTCCAAGTCCATAGCCAAATTTGGACAGCAACTGATGGACATGATTACTGCTTATCGCTGCAAACACGGTATTGAGCAGGTGATTTTGCCGGAAAGGACAGAAGCGCCCTTGCTAGGGCAGTCCGTAGGAAAGAGGCAGAAAAAGGATACCAGACAGGCAATCCTGGATCTGTTCAAAAAGACCATAGCCCGGCTCAGATTGCCGAAACCAGGGGGCTGACCCGGTCCACCATTGAAACTCATATGGCTTCTTTGGCCCATGAAAAAGAGATACACGTTGATGAGCTGCTTTCTTTGGAGCTGCAAAACAGCATTGAACAGGCGGTTAATAGATAAGCTCCTTGATAATATTAACCATGAGGCCCGCGAAGAGCCCGGATTTGAGCCAAAAACCCCTGCACCTTCTGCCAGAAATATTCTTTTAAAGCATTCCTGGCCCGGCAATGTGCGTGAACTTATGAATACGCTTCTGCGGGCTGCTATCTGGTCGGATGAGCCGTCCATCAGCCAGGAGGATGTTCTGGAGGTCTTGGTGTTTTAAAATGCGCGCCTCCTGCTGCAGAAAATTACAATAATATACCTTCATCTTCGTTGTTTCATAGTGAATAAATTTATTCATTGACAAATATACAAATTTATTCATTGACAAATATACAAATTTATAAATACTTATAACACATGGACCCCAGGTTTCTTCCGCACAACACTCATCTTGATTTTCCGCAACAATTCAGCCA
>SKKD01000055.1 GCA_007121655.1 Desulfonatronovibrio sp.
AAATAAACAAAGACCTCAAGGTTAAATTTAAGGGCACTCCTGAAAAGGGACAGTTGGTAATTAACTATACAAATGAAAAGCAACTTCAGGATTTTTTGGAAATTCTCGGATAACTCATTCAGGTCAAAAAAAAATGCATGAAAAAGTAATTATTGAAAAACTCAACAGGATAAACAAACAGACTGTAATGATTGTTGGCGATATAATTTTGGATCATTATCAATGGGGAGATGTGACCAGAATATCTCCTGAGGCTCCTGTACCGGTAGTTTGCGTTAACAACGAAACTTACCGCCTTGGCGGAGCAGCCAATGTGGCCAGAAATATTAAATCCATTGGAGCTGAACCTTATCTGGTGGGAGTTATCGGGAATGACCAAAGCGGAGATCTGATAAAACAACTTTTAAACCAGGAAAACATAGCAAACGAAATATATCTATCCACTGAAAGAAAAACAACCGTTAAAACAAGAGTCATGGGCAATACACAGCAGATAGTAAGGATTGACACGGAAAGTCTTGTTCCTCTGAGCAGAAAAGAATACGCTGGCATTGAAAAAATTTATTCCGCAGCTCCTCCGAGCAGGTATGTGATTGTTTCGGATTATGGCAAAGGCCTGGTAAACGATCAGACGCTGGACATGGTAATGGACAGAAAGATGATAATTGACCCGAAAATAAAAAACTTCAACAGATATAAAGATGTCTACCTTATGACCCCTAATAAGAAAGAAGCCCAGGAAGGAAGCGGGAAAATTATCGAAAATGAAGCTGACATTATTCTGGCGGGCAAAGAAATTATGAATAAAAATAAATCCGCCAACCTACTTATAACCATGGGACCGGACGGGATGGTTTTGTTTAAAAATAACGGGGAAATTCTTCATATTACCACAAGCGCAAGAAAGGTTTATGACGTAACCGGTGCAGGCGACACTGTAATCGGCATACTTGGCAGCTGTCTGGAGGCGGATATTGATCTGGAGACCGGCTGTATTCTTGCCAACTTTGCAGCTGGAATTGTGGTAGGACAGATAGGATCCGCAGTAGCCGGTAAGGATGATGTAGAAACCGCCATAAGAAAAATGGAAGTTTCTGAGATAAATCACTGGAAATAGTTTACGAACTAAAAAAAGTTTTTAAGACCGTCAGACTGCCTTGTGATTGTGCAAAAAGTTTTTATATCAGCCGAGACTAATCTGCCGGACAATCCGGCAGGCAGCAACCGTCACTGAGGGCAAACATGGCATGGGCCACCCTTTTTTCCTTTTCCACGCGTTGCTCCGGAATTGTGAAAGTCTCTGCATTTTCAGCCATTGTTTTTAATTCTTCCCACCCTGGAAAACAATGATACCCCCTGCAAATCTCTTTTTTATTTTTAACATCCATCAAGGCCGCGTCTTTACTGTCGGTAACAATTACATAGGGAACCGGAGAACCCGGAAAAATCCTGGCCAGACAAATATACTGCGTAATGTATGTTGATACCGCGCCCGGACAAAAAGCCAGGATAAGAACCGGCTTTCCCAGATGATAGATAACAAAATCTATTTGAATGGTATATTTATCTTTTTCAAGATCAAGCTCAATTATGTATTTTGATTTGATATTTTCCACAGGGTATTTCTTTTCCTCGACAAGCATTCTGGCAATGGCCTGTCTGATATCCTCATAGGTAGTCAGCTCTATCTGTTCACCGGATAAATAATCGGTGATGACCTGATTTAAACTTACTTCATGCATAATTCTCTCCCGCTGAAAAATCAGATTGCTGATTTTAATAAATTTAAAAAAATCCGGTAACTCAAAACCTGGTCTCAGGCAAACACCGCTTTGCCTGGACTCTCTGAAACCTTATGTTGATATTTAATCATAATAACCTGTTATTTCGCCGAAAGGCATGAGCTGAATACTGTATGATTTCAGACCAAGACTATCAACCAGCTGATCAAATCCGGCTTTGATCTGAAAAAAGGGTTGTCCATAGTGTTCATCAATTTGCAATAAATAGTCCCCGGGTTTCAGAACCCGGAATCTGAAACCCGAGAGACCCTGTTGGAGCAGAAAATCCTCAGCCCGCCTTATTTTGATTACCAGATCGTGATCAAGGTACACTCCATAGGAAAATCTTGCCAGGATACACGATCTTGAGTCAGCCTTATTCGCTTTCAACCCCAGTTTTCTGGCAAACCCTATAATCTGATCTTTGGTCATGCCTAAATCCACAAAGGGAGAGATGATTCCATGAGCTCTAATTGATTCTATTCCTGGTCGATAACCAAGCAGGTCGGTGGAATTGGTCCCGTCAGCAACTATGTGGGTACGAAAAAAAAATTTCACCGGACCGGAAAAAAGGTTTGATTTACAATAAAAGCATCTGCGCCTGGAATTCCGGGCAACCTGGGAAGAAAATTTATAGTCACAATAAAAAAAACAGTGATTCAGACCATATTCTCTTCTGAGTGATACGACCTTTTGTATTTCATAATCAGTGATATGGGGTCCGGCTATGGTGAATCCCACATATTTTATATGATTTAAACGACAAAAAAGGATAAGGGCCGAGCTGTCGGTACCCCCTGAAAAGGCGATTGCCAGGGGTTCCCTTTCTTTAAGATATTTATAAATTGAAGATTTCAAAATTCAATAATCAATAAATATTTATGTGATTGCAAAAATAACAGACTTGTCAGGGCGCTGAAAAAACCCCAATTGTTGCGACGACTTTAAATAAATGATCATATAAAATCAGACATCAAAAAACTCACCTGCAATAATATATACTTATGAATCACCTGAATTTAGTAAGCCTCGATCTTTTCCTGGGCCTCAGTCAAAAGGAATTCTCCCTGATCAATCCATCTTTTAAGTGTATCAGCGATTTCCAGTGACATTGAATAACTGGTCAGGGGAACAGTAGAAACCCGCTTCTCATTAAGCTCGACTTCACCGGATTTAAGCTCCGCATAGCTCAGGTACTTAAGAATTTTTGATTTACCGGCTCCGTAATCATACCCGTAATCCACAACAGGCATATCAATATCAGTATCTGCAACACCGGTATGCCAGGCAATTTCTTCATTGAGGATGGGAATGGGAATCCCTATTCCAACCGACAAAGAGCATCCGTATCCGGCAAAACTTATCCCTCTGAGGTATCTCGAATTCATCTGCTTAAGATCTCCTTTAACCATGAGGGTGCCTGCCGGAAGTTTGGGGATCCCCCGTTCATTTCTGGGAGGTGAAGGGTTGTGCTGAGTGCCTGAGCCCAAAACATAGCCGGTCCCTCCGGCCAGAAATATTTTTGTGCCGAGCCCAATGGTCAGAAAATAGGGATCATTAAACAGGGGACTCAGCTCCCCGGCAGTAGCAAAATTGATGTTGCCCATATTGGCGCGCAAAGGGCCCATATAGGTATAAACGATCTTATTGGTGAGATTGACCGCACAATTATAATTTTGATAGGCGTTTCTAGGATTGAAAAGCCAGGCGTTGCGCATTTCGGCCAGAGTAATATCTTTTTCAAGGGCAGTTCTCGGATAACAATCAGTTCCATAAGAGACAGCTTTAAGGCGGACAGATTTCCCCCGGACCAGATCCTCGATGACGTGTCCCCCCCCGTACTTAAACATACCCGGGTAAACCTTATTCAGGGGGTCATCATCCGACGGCTCAGTCGCCCCGATTATTGCATCCACGGCGGCCAGCCCGGAATAACATGAAACACCGTTCAGCCACAGCTTCTGGGTTTTAATCAGAGGCGGCTGCTGTCCAATGTTAAAAATGGCCGAAGAAGAACACATAGGGGAAAATGTACCTGTCGTAACGACATCTACATGAGAAGCAGCCTTGACCTTACCCTCGGATTTTACTAAATTTGTCATTTCGCGGGCGTTAAGAACAACGGCCTTTTTAGCCCTTATTTTTTCATTGATCTGGGTTATAGTCTTACTTACAGCATATTTTTTGGACATCTGATCTCCTTTCCGGATATTGAGCAAAAATCTTAAACCGTCATCAACTTCATCCTAAAAGACAAGGCTAAACTAGTCAATCAAGAGCTTTAATGGACAATATCAATCAAAAGGACCTGAGTTCTGTTTTGAGAACGAGAGGAATAAATATAAAAAAATATGAAAACATTCTTAACCATATAAAATTAACCTACCAAAACGGAAGGGTTGAAATTGAATTTCCACATAAATACTTTTATGAACTATATAAAAATGAGCTGAAAAATTTTGTCGAACAAATTTATGAAAACAACATCAGCTATATAATCAATGATCATTTAAAAATTCAAGACATACACACAAGCGACCGGCAATGCCAAAAAAATGAATATACCTTTGAAAACTATATCTGCGGTGATAATAACAAGATTCTACTGTCAATTTGCAAAGAAATCACTCAGGCAAAACATGTTAAATACAATCCGATAGTTATTTATGGAGAAAGTTCATCTGGAAAAACACATCTTGTAAACTCCATTATTACCGAAACAAAGAACAAAAAAACCTTCATTAAAGATTTATTCGAAATCGACCAGACCATCAGCAACCATAACCTATCTGAAATCTACAATAATATTATCAGACATGAAATAACAGTCATTGAAAACATCAACGAGATAATTAATGAAATATCCGGTATTCTTCTGGAAAAAATTATTGATCATTTTTATGAAAACAATAAACAGATAATATTCACCTATAAAGGGAAGAGTTTAAAACCATCCAGATTCCCCAAAAGCCTGTATGTCCGCATAAATTCCGGCCTGTGCATAAAGCTTAATAACCCTGATCTTAACGTCAGGGTTATTTTTACCAAGAGATTTTGCCGGGATAATAAAATAAATTTATCAAGTGACAATATTTTTACAATTTCAAGTAATTGTGATAGCATCAGATCAATAAAGGGGATACTCCTGAAGTTAACCACCCTACCCGAAAAATCGGATCTGATTACTACACAGCACGTCAATAGATTGTTTGAGGAAAATGGGAATAATAACCATGTAGACTTCAAAAAGATACTTGAGGCTGTCTCAATAACAACGGGACATCCTGTTGGTGATTTGCTGGCAATGAACAGAGGAAAAAAAATATCCCTGGCCAGACAGATGTGCATGTATCTTTGCAAACACAAACTGAACTGGTCTTATCCCAAAATCGGAAGCAAATTTAGCGGGAGAGACCACAGCACGGTGATATACAGTGTAAATAAAATTGAACAATTAAGAAAGGTTAACAAAGAAACAGACAGTACGCTCAAGCACTTGTTCAAAACGATTGATAACTTAACCATATATCGTTCATAAATAAAAATTGCACCTTACAAAATTTTCTTGTTCAAAAGTTCGCATAAAAAATTCCATATAATCAAACCCTATAATCCTGTTACTAACTTTGGGCGACCATATATAAATACAAGGAGATTAAAATGTATTTAAGAATATTTAAAGAAGATATTATTGATGGAATCATGAAAGCAACCAGCATAATATCACAAAAAGCCGGGGCAGCTTATCTCCGAACCCTCTGGCTTAAAGCTGAAGACGATAAGCTGGAAATACTCAGCACCGACAGCAATATGGAATTTATAGGCAAATATAAATCCAATATTCTGGAAAAGGGGCTTGTTGGAGTTGAAGGAAAGAAATTCAGCGATCTGATGCGCAAACTGAAGCCCGGAGAAATAATTTTTAAAGCTGATCAGGAAAAAAATATTTTTTTTATTCAGCAGGATAAGAGAAGATACAAGATTCCAACAACTGAAAGTTCATGGTTTCCCGAGCTTACAGCTTTTCCCCCGGATAACAATGTCCTCTGGTCAGGGGAGATGCTGAAAGAAATAATCGACAAACTCTCTTTTTCCATCAGTGACGATGATACCATGGGCTCCATGACCTGTATGAAAATATCCAGAGGACTTGAAACTGAAAGTGAAGTTGAATTTTGTGGCTTTGATGTAGAAAACATGGGTCTCTATACACTTAAGGACGACGGAATTTTTAATCTCATCCCTGAAGAAGGTTTGCTCATCCCCAAAAGATATCTCGTTGAGCTGAGAAAGTGGCTTACCCCCGGAGAAATTGAATTAAGCATTTCCAGTGATCGATTTTTTATCAGGACCCAGGATTTATCTGAAAGCATTAGTTTTCCACTGAGTTTTGAAGAATTTACCGATTACCGCCAAATTTTGGATTCATTTTCCGCTGACTTGAAATCTTGTCTGAAAGTCAACCGGAAGGAACTGATGGACGCCCTGGACCGGGTTTTAATCTTCAGCACTGAATTCAATAAATCAGCCGTATTTGTACTCGGTAAGGATGAAGTAGGAATTGACAGTACTGCAGTTGAAACAGGTGAAGCGAATGAAGTCCTGGGATGCAGCTATAAGGGGGATATTAGTGAACTTGTTTTTAATATAAAAAGCTTATTGGAGATTCTTGGTCATTTCACGTCCGAGGAAATAAGCATTTATTTATCCGGTCAGGTTCGGCCGTGCAAGATAACCGGAAAAGATGATCCCAACTATTTCGTAGTGACAATGCCTGTGGAAATTCAGGAAGAGACCTACTATACAGAAGAAGAGGAAGAACAAATTTAATGGAACAGGTAAAACAGGATTACACGGCTCAAAACATTCAGGTTTTGGAAGGATTGTCCGCCGTTCGCAAACGGCCGGCAATGTATATTGGAAGCACTGACATCAAGGGCTTGCATCATCTGGTCTACGAAGTCATCGATAACAGTATCGACGAAGCAATGGCCGGGTATTGCACCCGGATTAAAATTACGGTTCATCTCGACAATAGTGTGACCATTTCTGATGACGGCAGAGGCATACCCGTGGACATGCACCTGAAGGAAAACAGGCCCGCCCTTGAAGTTGTCATGACTGTTCTTCATGCGGGCGGTAAATTTGACACCGACAGCTACAAGGTTTCAGGAGGTCTGCATGGAGTGGGAGTTTCGGTGGTCAACGCCTTATCCGAATATCTTGAAGTAATCGTCAGGCGCGATGGAAAAAAGTATTTCCAGAAGTTCGAACGGGGAATTCCAGTCTGCAGTCTTCAGGACAAGGGTGCTTCGTCAGGCAGGGGAACAACCATAAAATTCAGGCCCGATGAGGAAATATTTGAAGAAGTCAATTATGACTATGACACTCTTGCCAAAAGATTTGAAGAATTGGCTTATCTCAACAGCGGGGTGCGCATAGAACTTTTTGACGAGAGAATTCAGAAAAAGGATGTTTTCAAATATGATGGAGGATTGATCTCATTCATCAAAAATATCAACCGGGACAACGGATTGCATAAGATCGTCTATGGTGAAAGCGATGTGAATAACGTCAATATCCAGTTTGTGATGCAATTCAAAACCGGATACAAGGAAACAGTATATTCCTTTGCAAATAACATCCGCACCGTGGAGGGGGGGACACATTTATTCGGAATGCGTCAGGCCCTGACAAGAGCCATTAATACCTATATTCAGAACTCAACCGACCTGCCCAAAAAACTCAAGCAAAAACTGACCGGAGATGATGTCCGGGAAGGTTTGACCACGATAATCAGCGTCAAGCTGCCCAACCCTCAGTTTGAGGGGCAGACCAAGACCAAGCTCGGCAACAGCGAAATGCTGGGATATGTATCTGGAGTGGTATATGAAAGACTGATGGTTTTTTTGGGAGAAAATCCAAAAGAAGCCAAAATTATTGTTGAAAAGGTCGTTGACGCGGCCAGGGCCAGGGAAGCTGCCAGAAAGGCCAAGGAACTGGTCCGCAGAAAAGGGGCGCTGTCGGATTTTTCTCTGCCGGGTAAACTGGCAGACTGTCAGAGTAAAAACCCTGAAGAATCTGAAGTTTTTATTGTAGAGGGCGACTCAGCAGGCGGTTCGGCCAAACAGGGAAGAAATCCCAAGTACCAGGCAATCCTGCCCCTGCGTGGAAAAATTCTTAATGTTGAAAAAACCAGGTTTGACAAGATACTGGAAAATAATGAAATCAAGGCCATGATAACCGCCATGGGTGCAGGAATCGGCCATGATACAACAGATCTGGAAAAGCTCAGATATCATAAGGTTGTGATCATGACTGATGCGGATGTTGATGGTGCTCACATAAGAACCCTGCTCCTGACCTTCTTTTTCAGGCAGTACCGCGAACTCATAGAAAGGGGCTATCTATATATTGCCCAGCCACCATTATACAGGGTGCATAAGGGTAATTTTGAAAAATATATAGCTGATGAAAAAGAAATGAATGATTATCTTTTGTCAAGAATATCAGAGGAAGTATCCATCAGAGCCCAGGATAAGATAATGTATTCCGGTGAAGAAATGCTGGAGCTGGTTACCAGGATGATATCCATCAGGGATAACTCCATTGAGGCTTCCAACATGGGCATCACCAGGGAGCTTTTCATGTCTGTTCTCAAATATAAAATCAAGCTTCACCCCGTAACGTTCGTATATGAAGATTATTCAGAATTTGTATCTTTCATTAACAGCAAGGGTTTTAAGGTTGAAATGCAGACAGAGGAAACAGAAGCGGAAAAGAGGTATTTTCTGATATTTACCGATAAAAATGAACACTCAGTTAAAATTGGTATAGAGTTTTTCAATTCCAGGATTTACAAAAAGTCATTTGATTACTTTCAAATGCTTAAGCTTTCCGAGCCTGATCTAAAATACGAGATTCTGTATAAGGATGAATTTATTAAGGTCAGCGGAGTTTTTGAACTGCTGGATAAAGTTTTTGATGTTGCTCACAAGGGGATTAATATCCAGAGATACAAAGGACTGGGCGAGATGAATCCGGAGCAGCTATGGTCCACCACTATGGACCCGGATAAAAGGACTCTGCTTCAGGTCGTGATTGCCGACGCTGAAGAGGCTGATGACCTTTTTTTCAGGCTTATGGGGGACAAGGTGGAGCCCAGGCGTGAATTTATCGAGAAAAACGCCCTGGAAGTTTCGGAACTGGATATTTAATTTATTTAATAATGCCGGAGATGATTATCTGTGAATAACAATATTTCTATTGAACAGGAAATAAAGAAATCCTATCTTGAATACTCATTAAGTGTAATTATCGGCAGAGCCATACCTGATGTACGGGATGGCCTAAAGCCGGTTCACCGCCGGATTCTGTTCGCCATGCATGATCTTGGCAAC
Organism: Desulfonatronovibrio sp.; assembly: GCA_007121655.1. Taxonomy (GTDB): domain Bacteria; phylum Desulfobacterota; class Desulfovibrionia; order Desulfovibrionales; family Desulfonatronovibrionaceae; genus Desulfonatronovibrio. The sequence continues at coordinate 9,182 of SKKD01000055.1, forward strand.
TACTTCAACCGGCCTTACAAAAAATCAGCCAGGGTAGTTGGTGATGTTATCGGTAAATATCATCCCCATGGTGATTCAGCTGTTTATGACGCGTTGGTGAGGATGGCCCAGGATTTTAATATGCGCGATCCTCTGGTGGACGGTCAGGGAAACTTTGGTTCCATTGACGGCGACTCGCCTGCTGCCATGAGATATACCGAGGCACGCATGTCCAGGCTGGCAGGGGAATTTTTAGGTGATATTGAAAAAAACACTGTCAATTTCAGGCCTAATTATGACAATACCCTGAACGAGCCCGAAGTGCTTCCCACCAAGGTACCCAACATTCTGATCAACGGCAGTTCGGGTATTGCAGTGGGAATGGCCACAAACATCCCTCCGCACAACCTGGGTGAGATTGTAGACGGCCTGCTGTATCTGCTTGAAAATCCTCAGACCACGGTTAAAGAACTCATGGCCTTTATTAAAGGCCCTGATCTTCCCACGGGAGCCTATATTTTTAATATGAAGGGGGTTAGGGAAGCCTATGAAACCGGCCGGGGAAGTTTTAAGATGCGATCAAAGGTGGAGATCGAGTCCAAAAATAAGTTTCAGGAAAGTGTAATTATTTCCCAGATACCTTTTGCCCTGAACAAGGCCAATATGGTGGAGAAAATCGCCGGCCTCGTGAATGAAAAAAAGATAGAGGGAATATCCGATCTTCGGGATGAATCAGACCGCAACGGCATCAGAATCGTCATTGATCTGAAAAAAGGGTCAATTGCCGATGTCATAATCAACAAACTTTATAAGCTTACCGCCCTGGAAACCAGCTTTGGCATAAACATGATGGCTGTGGTCAACAACAGACCCCAGCTTTTAAATCTCAGGGACATTTTGGGGCATTTTCTGGAACACAGGAAAGAGATAATCATAAGAAGATCCAGATACGACCTGGAAAAGGCGGAACACAGAGCCCATATTCTCGAAGGATTACAAATAGCCCTGGACAATATCGATGAGGTTGTCCGTCTTATCCGTTCTTCATCCACTCCTGTTGAAGCCAGGGAAAAATTGAAAAAAGCATTCAGCCTGAGCGAGATTCAGGCTCAGGCCATTCTGGATATGCGCTTGCAACGACTGACAAACCTGGAGCGGGAAAAGCTCCTTGAAGAATACCGGGAAATTCTCAAAAAAATCGAATATCTTAAGAGCATCCTGGAAAACATTCAGGTTCTTAAGGGAGTGATCAGAGAGGAACTTGAATATCTAAAAAAGACATACGCCACTCCCAGGAAAACCGAGATTCTGGACAGTGATCCTGACAGCATCGACATAATGGACATGATCCCCGACGAAGACGTAGTCCTGACCATGTCCAGAAACGGTTATATAAAGAGAACCCTTCTCGAAGTCTATCATCAGCAGAAAAGAGGGGGTAAAGGCATTGCCGGGGCCAATGTATCCGAAAAAGATTTTATTTCCACCCTGATAACCACCAGTAATCATCAGGATATTTTTCTGTTTTCCAATAAAGGAAAAGGATACAAGATCAAGGCCTATGAAATCCCCGAAGGCAGCAGAACAGCAAGAGGTGTCCACATCCACAACCTTTTGCCCCTCAGCAGAGATGAATACATAGCCACTGCTCTTTCCGACCGTAATCTGGAAAAGGAGGATTATTTCCTGTTTGTAACCAAGAGAGGGATAGTCAAGAGAACAGCAGTGGAACAATATAAAAATATGCGTTCCCTGGGTTTGATTGCCGTAAATCTCAGGGATGAGGATGAACTTATTGGTGTACGGGTGGTGAGCGCTGAATCCAGAATAATCCTGTCCACCAGAGATGGCTATGCCATTCAGTTTGCCTGCAACGAAATACGGGCCATGGGCCGCAGTGCTGCGGGAGTCAAGGGTATTTCCCTTCGAAAGACCGATGAGGTGGTGTCGGTGGTCATTTCCAACGGACATGAACGCACAGATCTGTTTACCATTTCCGAAAATGGATTCGGGAAAAAAACGCCCCTGGAAATGTATAGAATTCAATCCAGAGGGGGCAAGGGACTGATCAACATGAAGGTCACTC
>SKKD01000188.1 GCA_007121655.1 Desulfonatronovibrio sp.
AACTCTCCGCTCACCCTGAGCTCTGTCCTCTCCGCTCACCCTGTGCTTAAACTCTCCGCTCACCCTGAGCCTGTCGAAGGGTCGAAGGGTCGAAGCCATTGCAGATTATTTCAGAAAACCCTTCGACAAGCTCAGGGCGAACGGAAGGTGCAATACTCAGGTCATTTGGTCTCTTTAAGGTCGAAACCTAAGTATCATATTTAAATATCAGGATAAACCCAGTGAGATCCTGCAGCAACACTTTCACAAGTCACCAATTTTATAAATGTAGTTGCGGGGTTAAAAGATATCACCTTGATGCAGGGCGGTTATAAACTGCTCCACTGGCAAGACATCCAGCCCGTCAAATCTGTAAGCCCTCTGTCCCGTATATACTGCAATCATTTTTTCCACTTCAATTTTATTCTGGCTTTTCAAAGAACGCAAAGGAGCTTCCCATTCCCTGCGCCATGAATCAGAAAGCTTGACTTCCAGGGCCACAACCCGCCCAGGATACCCTGACCTTTTTTTTGCTGTTTCCACAATAAAATCCACTTCAACTCCAGACGGTGTTCTGTAAAAATAAATGGCCCGGTGTTTTCGGCTCAGCTGGTTAAAAACTCTAAGTTCATGAAAGATAATAGTTTCCAGAGCCGATCCCTGCCAAGCTCTGTCTACAGGATCTCGCAACCACCCGGCTGCGGCTCTGGCCACACCTGGATCAAACCAGAAAAATTTTGGTCTGGCCGTTTCTCTGACCTTGAAGCCTGGGCGCCAGGCCTGAAGAAAATTTCCAAGCAATGTGTCCACAAGGATGGAAAAGTATCCATCAACCGTGCTTCTGGCTACCCCTGAGTCTCTGGCCAACCCCTGAGTATTGATCATCTGGGCATTCATTTGACCGGCTATGCTCATAAAGCGCAAAAATGGCGGTTCATGACGAATCAGACCTTCAGCCCTTATTTCTTCCTGCAAGTATGTATCAACATACGCTGCAAGGATATCCGGTGCCAGTTCCGGATTGTTGAGAACCAGGGGCAGCATTCCCCAGTTCAGAGCCTGATTCAGGTTAAATCTGCTGCCAAGTTCGTGAGCTGAAAACCCTTCCATATTCATAGTCAGTGCCCGGCCGGCCAGAAGGTTGGCTCCTCCTCTCTTCAGCTTGCGTGCTGATGATCCGCAAAGCGCGAATTTCATTCCCCTGGATTCCATGATCCTGTGGACTTCGTCCAGGAGTACAGGATTTTTTTGAATTTCATCGAGAACTACCCATTCATTGCTTTTCAGATGGGCGATCATGGCTTCAAGACGATGAGGCTCCTTCATAAGTTCCAAGTGGAGAGATGAGTCGAGCAGATCAAGTCTCAATGAATTTCCAAGAACTTCATTGAGCCAGGTTGTTTTTCCAGTTCCTCGCGGACCAAAAAGAAAAAATGAATAATCCGGGCATGTAAGGAGTCTGGGAATAATATGTTTGCTGTTTGCCATGCGTTTCTCCGGTGGTTTCGTAGAAATTCAATGCAAAATTACATCTTTTCCGTAAATTTGCAAGGTCCAGCTGTTCAGATTCTATACAACGGAGGCGGACTTGACGTGGAGCATTACGCGTTTCTGAACACTGAAAACATGAGCGCTCTGCGCTCATCAGTGGGCGCGGAGCGTCCGGAAAAACTTTTCACGCATGACGTGAAAACAATAATTCAGTCTATCATCTCCTGAAATTCACGGGCGTTCCCGGGAGCGTATGCCTGGTAATCATTGTTGAAATAGGCATAGATCCGCCCGGGATTGAGATTTTTGAGCTTGCGGGCCCAATCTTTAAGCTCATCATGGTTATAGAGATAATTGTACCAGGTGTGCCGGCCGTGAAACCTCATGTACACATGGTCTGTTGTTTTAACGGCCTCTTCGCTCAGACCGTCAGGGGCGGATATTATACAAAAAGCCACCCCAAATTGATTCATCACTTCATAAACTTTCTCATCATACCAGGAATTATGCCGAAACTCCAATACATTAAGAAATTCCCCGCTCATGACACTGCAAAAATCTTCAAGTTTATCAATGTCTTTATGTTGATTGCCGGGAAGCTGCCAGAGGATGCAGGCCAGCTTTTCCTGCAAAAGGCCCGCCCTTTCATAAAACTTTTTTACCGCCTCCCCTGCCTGGTTCAATTTCTTCTGATGAGTAACATAACGGCTGCCCTTCAGGGTAAAACGAAAATCATCCGGTACACTCCGGTACCAGTTCTTCAATGTTTTTTCGCTGGGCAAACGATAAAAACTGCTGTTGATTTCCACTGTATCAAATTTTTCAGCGTAATATTCCAGCCATCTTTTCCTGGGCACTTCTTCCGGGTAGAACTTTCCTTTCCAGTCATCATAATTAAATCCTGAACATCCTGCGTAATTTTTCATTTATTTATTCTCTGATTTGGTTACATCGAAGAACTGATATTTAACTTTGCCGGGCTGCTGACAGGAAAAATGCCGATCCTCAGACCTGCCATTTCAGATATCCGTCCGGAACGAGACTGGTTGCCAGCATTATGCTGTTAATATCCTGATGCTCCTTCCAGGTCCCGGTTTCTTCGTGACCTGGTTCAAGCCAGAATTCCTCTATGATCCGGGTCAGGTGAACGTAATGCTCGAGGCGTTCAATCCGGGCGCAGATCTGATCATCTCCGGAAAACAGGCCCGGATTATTGGTAATGAGCTGCTTCATTCGATCCACCGCGTGCAGACCTGTTGTCATGCCAAGTTCCCTGAAGGGCAGACGGTAACCTGCAGGAAGCTCCCAGAACCGGTCATCGGAGATGGCGTTTAAACCCGCCAGGGAAGATTCCAGCAAATCATCGAGCAGCTCAGTTTCGACAATACTTTTAGTCATATTCAGCTGCAGGGCTCTATATGCATCTCCCAGAAGTCCTCCGATTCCAAGGGGATCTCTGGTGCTCCAGATCTGTCCCTTGCAGAGCAGTTCCATGTCCTCGATTTCATATTCAAGGCTGGAGTCTGGAGTCTCAAAGAGTTCAAGTGCTGTTGCCTGTAGCTCCTTGTAAGTAATCAGACCATCCAGGGGGTCATGTTGCCCCATTGAGGCTACCAGAGGAGAGGAAAGATCAATGTTCATCTTCCAGTGCATTCTTTTTACCCCGGGGTGAAGTGTATAGACAAAGGCGTCGTGAGCGGTTTTGGCAAGCTCTATGGCCCAAATGTTAAATATGGAATCTCCAGTGGATCTGCTGGTGCGATTAAGAGCAAGCATCCACTTGGTCAGATAATGATAGTACTGTCCGTCGCGTTCCCATTCCATGCGCTCATCAAAGGGTTCGGAAGAACTGCGTTCGCTCATCTCTTTGCCTATGCGCAAACCTCCGATTGTGGGATGCCGGGCTCCTTCCTCCTCTGAGAGATTGCTGATCCATCCGCTGCGCGGATCATCATTTCGATGACGTCCCAGGACCTGATGAACCTGGTCAACAAGATCAAGGGCTGATCTAAGCCAGGCTTCATCTCCCAGCAGCCGGTAAAGCTCCAGAAAATTGCACACTGCAAAGGCATCAGTCCAAAGGTAACGGCGGGGAGAAATTTCAGAAGAGGAAAGCCCGGTGGAATATGCAAACTCGGTCATGATCTTCCTGACCATAGATAAGTTATCCATTGGCGTCTCCAGAGGCGTTAAAATGATATGTCCGTAATTACGAATTGATTATACGGAACGTGTCAATGAAGTGAGACACATATCCATTTTATTTAAGCAACAAATCAGCGTGTTATACTTTGGCCATACAGATTGCTTCGGTCGCTGCGCTCCCTCGCAATGACAGGTGAGGCATTCAAGGACTGCGACTATCCAGTCATTGCCAGGGAGTCTTCTTGCCCTGTTGAATACACGAAGTGTAGGCGCAAGCCATTCAACCGGGGCGAACGCGGCAATTTAACTGGCACAGAGGGTTGCGAACAAAGCGAAGTAATCCATGTGCACAGGTTATTTCAATTTACTTGTCGGTTTGGTCCCGGGCCGCCCGGGTGGAGCGCTTACAACTGTTAAGTAAGGCCGATTCTCCTGAAAAAAATCTGGATCACCTGCTCTGACAAATGGGACAGTACCATCCGGTACGCCCTGAAACTTTGATCTTCTTCAGACTTTCGGAGCAGACCGGGCATTGCCCCCCATCATGACGCTGGGGGATAATAAAGTCCTGAGGAAATTTGCCCGGATCCGCATCCTTGTCGATGGCTTTTTTAAGAACCCTGCCTGTGCTCTGATAAAGCTTGTCCAGTGTCTTTTCACTGAGATTTTTAACCGCTGCCCTGGGATGTACCCCTGCCTGAAACAAAATCTCATCGGAATAGACATTGCCGATGCCGGCAACATTTTCCTGCCGCATTAACGCGCTTTTGGCCATGGAACCAGAACTTGTCAGTGTCCTGATAAATTCTTCCCTGCTTAGATCCAGAGCGTCCGGGCCAAGTTTCTTTTCCCGGATGAAGGCCTGAACTCCATCCCGGATCAGGTACAGACTTCCGAGCTTACGCTGGGAAACATAGGCCAGGATATGTCCGTTTGCCAGGCGCAGCAGCACCCGGGAGTGGGCCGGTTCCTTCCCGTTGGTTTTGTAGTAATCCAGAAATCCGGTCATGCCGAAGTGCATACCCAGCCAATCCCCGCTGTCCAGACGCGTGAAGAGGTACTTGCCGTGGCGCATGGTCTCTTCCAGGGTCCTGTAAAGCAGAGCCCCGCGCAGATCCGCGTCCTGAATATTACCCAACAGGCTCTCCTGCCTGATATCCACATCTTCAATGGTCTTATGCAGAGCGGTCGAATTCAAATACCGCCGGAAATTTTCTACGTCCGGAAGTTCCGGCATGTTCTCCTCCTGACTGTTTACTCCTTAAGTGACTTCTATTCGCCGTTATCGATTTTTTTAGGTTTGGTGCGTTCCTCTTTTTCATATACCAGCTTATCTTCCGGATCCACGGGCACACCTTCCTTCAGTGCTGTGAACGGATCGCTTTCTTCGGGTTCACCTTCCAGGAGTGGTTCATCCTCGCTGCGTTCAGGCACTTTTGTATCCGGTGCGCGGTCCTCACGCTGCCAGGCTTCGGGATCAATGCGGACATTATTTTCAATCTCGTGTACACCAAAAGTATCCTCAATAATTTCGTACAAGAGTTCAATGCGTTCCCGGCTGGGCAATGCACCGGAAAGTATGACCTTCCTGCCGCAACACTGTATCTCCAATTCCTCAAGCTCAATGCCCCTCCCATAACGCAGGCGTTCGACTATGGCATTGCAGAGTTCCCGGCCGGCCATTCCCTCGTATGTCTCCGTCACTGGATATTCTCCTTCTGCTATTTCCACCGACCCGCCGGGTTCGGATTCTTCTTCTTCGCTGGCGCAGCGTATACAGGTAGAGGTCCATGGCAAGGCCTTAAGACGGGCTTCGGAAATCTCTTCGCCGCAATTCAGGCAAAGACCGAAGGTCCCTGATTCGATACGTTGAAGGGCCATGTTCACCCCATAGAGTTCATCCCTGATAATTCTTTCCTGGTCATCAAGATCCTGCTGCATTTTTTCCTGCTGAGCGCGTTCTTCAAACTCCACCTGAGCCTCACTCAGCCGCATGGCGGATTCCTCGTTCTCACCGCGCATCTCTTCCAGAACTTTACGCCGGTTCAAAAGCTCTTCACGCGACTTTTCCACAAGCTCTTTTTTCATGCCGTCTCCCTTAATTATCACTAAAATATATGTTACTTATACATTTCCTTTTCAATATTTTCCTGAAACCTGGATTTGGCGGCAACGTATTTTTCGTTCAGAATTTTCCAGGAGGATTCAACGCCACTTTTGCGCTCTTCCCAGGAAGATTCATCCGCTTTCTGCATTTCAGTAATCCTGCGGTCAAGATCTTCCCGCTGTGCACGCAGACCATCCATCAGTTCCTGGTATTCAAACCTCTTCTCCTTCTTTTCCTTGCCGGCCCTTAGCGCCAGCTCATTGATTTCTTCACTCCATTCATTCATTTTTGTTTTAAGCTTCTTGATATAGGCTTCTTTTTCCATTATATCTCTCCTATTATCAGCAACTTATCAAACCAGAAAAAATTGGCTGCAACCCATATGAATATACCTGCAAGTAATGAATAAGTTACACCAATTATGACATTTTTCCGAATCACCAGACCCTCTTTACCCAGGAGCCCCACCGTAGTCAGGACAGCCACTACGTTGTGGACGCAAATCATGTTGCCGGCAGCGCCTCCCACTGCCTGCAGGGCCAGAACAGGCGTCACCGGAAGCCCGCTTTGAAACGCGGTGTCATGCTGCAGAACGCCGAACATGATATTGGAAACCGTATTGCTGCCGGAGATAAATGTTCCCAGTGTCCCCACCAGAGGTGCGAGAAAGTACCATTGCGCGCCCGCCACGTCCGAAGCTGCCTGGGCTACTACCATAAGCATGCTCTCCCTTCCATCCGTTCCTCCGGAATTCATCATGATGTAAACCATTACCAGAGCCGAGACCAAGGCTACAGTGGCTGAGCCTACCATGGAGAACGTCTGCTTGCCCGCATCCAGAACATCTTTCCATCCCATTTTATGCACCAATGGAATAATGACTGCGATCAAAGCGAAAGGAATAACTCCGGGGTTGTATAAGGGAGAGATGCTTGCGCCGATTCCTGTGCCAAAAAAATCTTCCCGGCCGACTTCCCATTGCTGCAGCCAGTCAGAAAAGGGAAGCTGCTCCAGACGGGTAACAAGAAGGAGCAAACCCACAATAATATATGGCAGCCAGGCCAGCCAGCCCTTCATGACCGGAGAATCGTCCTGAGAGCGGGTACCGGCCTTGATCTTTCCCTCCCAATGGGATGGCCAGGAACTCCTCTCCGGAAAATCCCAGTCCTCCCTGGGCATGAGAAATCCTTTTGATATGACAAATAAAAAAATGGGCAAGCCTATCAGCGCTCCTAGAAGCGCGGGCAATTCGGGACCGAAAAAAACCGCGATCAGCATTTGCGGAATAGTGAAGACAGCCCCGGCGAACAAGGCCAGTAACCAGATTTCGCGGCCTTTTTTGAATGAACCTTCAGCCATTTTGGTCATCAGGCAGACTAAGACCAGAGGCATGAAGGTTCCCAGTACTAAATGCAGAATGCCCGTCTGGATGGCGATGTCATGAAGAAAATGGCTGAATGTCATTGTATCGGGCAAAGTCACCACATCCCTTAATGCCTCAAAACCGCCTCTTATGGGAACCCCGACCGCTCCGAAAGAAACAGCCGCACTGTTGGCTACCAGAGTGATAATTGCAGCAATGAGCGGCGGAAAACCCATACCCATCAGCAGCGGTGCCGCAACCGCCGCAGGGGTTCCAAAGCCTGCCGCCCCCTCCAGAAAAGATCCGAACAGCCATGCAATAATCAAAACCTGAACTCTGCGATCATTGGAGATGGAGGCCATGGATCCTGAAATTCCATCCATGCCTCCGCTCTTTCTCATGAGTTGCAGGATAAGAATGGCGCCGAATACGATAAGCAGAATATCCAGGGCATTAATAATTCCGGCCAGACTCGCTGCAAGCAGTTGTCCAAAGGGGACTTCCCATACCGCGAAGGCTGTCACTGCTGCGAAGAGAAGTCCGACCGGCATGGCTCTGGCCGATGGCCACATGAAACCGACCATCAGGACGCCTACCACGATAATAGGCAGGATTGCCAGTAAAGGCATAAATAAGTCCATGAAACTAAGCCTTTTTTTTGTGAATGCTATGCTTCAAAGTCTAAATGCACCCATTTTAAAATATAAGTAAGAATAATGATGAAGCAAAGACAATAGGGACTATCCTGTATTTTTCAGCTCAAAGCCCTTACAGCTTTATGAGGCAGAAAAGATCAAGTTAATTACAAGCAACTTGATCATTTTAGAAAAAAATTCAGCTTTTTTTTATTTTTGCCATACAGATTGCTTCGGTCGCTTCGCTCCCTCGCAATGACAGTTGAGGCGATGCTCCCTGGCCTCTTCTTCCTCTCTTCAATTCCTGAATTCCTGAATTCCTCAATTCCTGAATTCTGGCTGTCATTGCGAGCGAGTCTTCGAGCGCGGCAATCCCTGTTGCGAGCAAAGCGAAGCAATCTATAAGTTCAGGTCATTTCTAGTTACTTGCAGGTTCGGTTGCGGGCGCGCCAGGGTGAGGCGCTTACAAGACAAGATAGGGAATGATTTTCCTGTCCTTGTCTCCGCCGGTGCCGTCGTAGGTGATGGACACCACAGGCACCCCGATACGGTCTTCTATGGTTTGAGCCATGGCCTCGGTAACCAGGGAAGGACAGCAGAACGAAGGACTGGTCTGGACAAAAAGGGATACCTCGGGATAATATTTTTTAATATAATAGATTTTCAGAATGTTATCCATTGACTCCCCTGTATTTTCCGGAATTATATTAAATTCAGATAAAATCCTGGCCGGCGGGACATCATATATTTGTTCAGGCTGCTTCAGAATTCTGCGGAAATGACGGTAATACCTTTTTTCCCATTGAACCATGGTTGCCAGAAAAGTCCGGCTGAACAGCAGATTCAAGTATCTGCCTTCTGTAAACCACTTTTTGAAATATGCCGGGGCAATCATTTTCAGATAATCGGTATACGGGGTTGTGATCACCTCCCCATTGTGACTTTCGATAAAAGAGATCAGTTCCCTGTTGAATATCGGATTATCCCTGGCGTAAAGGTCCCCGAATATGGCAACCTTCCTCCGCTTGCAGGCAACAGTTTCAATGTCCAGGAACATTTCCACCACATCTTTCACTGCTTGTTCCTTGTCTCGCCCTCCAATAAACGCCTCTTCAAAAACATCCACACACGAATCAATCACCCGGTCCGTCTCCCCGGGATTTTTTTCGTAAGGCCTTATTCTGCATCCCATCTTGCGGAGCAAGCCTCCGAACATGAAGGCAAAATAGGCATTCATGGATGCTTTTATGGATACATCTGCAAAAGAGGCACTCCCGCTGAATACCCCTGCCTTTTCCATGCCGTTCCCAAAGGAGGCGATCATCTGCTTCAGCTTGTATGGATAAAGACGAACATTGCAGGCGATCTCGGCGTGGCCGACCCAAAGCACGACCTGTTCCGGATTCATATCATTTAGCCGCACATGTTCCACAAATTCCTGGGCAATGATGTTTATGGGAATACATTGTCCGCTGTTCAGACGCATGCTTCGCCTGATTGTCTCCTCACTCTCGTTCATCAGCTGTGCATCAATGCCTTCACATTTGAGACTGGCAACAAGCAGGCGACAGGTGATGGGATCCCAATTGGGGAAAATAACGGTTTTTCCGGACATGGTCTCAGCCTTGACAGGATTGATGCCCACGGCATGAACTAAAGCTTTATTTTTCATGGCTGCGTGATTTCTAAATGACCTGACTGCCGCCTCGATGCGGGTTTCATACCCTACACTGGAACCGTGTCCGTCAAGCTCCAGGATCAGATAGGGCTTTTCCGCTTCTTCCATAAGTCTCTGAAAAACATCACGAATAAAAGAGTCGGGCGAGCAATTGAAAGAGGTCATAAGCACGGGATACAGACCAGGAGTTCTTGAAACGATTTCAGCGGCCTTCATGATATCCGCTGCGTAATTCCAGTGAAGCTCGTTTAAGAAGGGGTCTATGGCGGATAATTTTTCATGATTCATCATGTCCTGGAAAAACACTTTTATGCCCAGGGTTGCGAATATCTGCGGGATTTTCTTGTTCATGGCAGGATCAAGGATCGTGTAGGGACGTCCCAAAAGCATAACACTGACGTCATCGGTTTTTGTAAAATGAGTTTTAAATACTTTGCGCCACTCTTGCATCGCCTCCTGCCGGTTATGCGTGGCCCGATCAAAAGCCCTGTATATCTCGATGAAACTCAAGGACTTGTCGATTCTGTTCACGGCCCGGTAAATTTCCAGACGCTGATACATGTTTGAATACAGATATTTTATAACCGGAGAAACCAGTTTTTTGGCGGTTTTGTTGTCCACGCCTGCGACTAAAGCCGGGATATACTGAGAATAATAACAGTAATGACGTCTGGCGTTCCCGTTTGTTTTCGGATTCTCCAGGTAATGGGGCAAAAATATAAAATCAGCCTTTTCAGCCAGGTTTGCCACGTGGCCGTGCATAGCAGTCATGGGCGCACAGAATTCCGCACCAGCCCGATCTTTCCCTGTCTGGATGACATTTTCCGTCTGGTCGTTGATTATGGTCCTGATGCCCAGCTGGCTGAAAAAATCCGCCCACATGGAAATATCTTCATAAAGGTACAGGGCCGGGGGAATTCCAACCGTAACATCCTCTTGATTCTGCGCAAGACTTGTGCAGGGGAAAATTTTGCGGTGTGAACGAACCAGGTCAAACCCTGATGTGTTGTTGTCGACAAAATGTTTTGTATTATAGTCCCGTCCGCACAAAAAACCATAGGCCGCCGGGCCGTCTTTCATTTCGGCAACGGTTATCTTGCAATGGTTCGGACACAACCCGCACACCTCTGAACGAACAGGAATATCAGCCCTGTAAAGATTAAGCCCTCGAAAAATGGTGCTCTCCGGATTTTCGTCGGCAAGGTGCAGAGCCACACCAATGGCGCCGGTCAGGTGACAGTATACGGAAACATGAATCGGAGTATTCAAACGCTGTTCAAAAGCGGCCACAAGGGCTTTATTCTTAGCTGTGGCGCCCTGGAAGCACACCACCTTGCCAATGCAGCTCTGTACGGCCACCTTGTTCAGGTAATTTTCCCTGATGGAATGCAGGGCGGTAGCAAGGACTTCGTTTACGGAATATCCGAGACTCAGGTAATAATTGATATCGCGTTCCATGAATACCGTGCACCTGTCACTGGCAACCGGTGAACTCACCCCTTTGGTTTTCTTTGAGTATGCGGAAAGTTCAACACCAAGTTTTTCAGCCTGCTCTTCGAGGAAACTTCCCGTACCGGCAGCACACACTGTATTCATAACTGAAAAAGTCACCCTGCCTTTGTTTAGGGTGGTAAATTTGGAATCCTGGCCTCCGATCTCGATTATGGTATCCACTTCCGGATTGAGCTCAAAAGCAGCCCTGGCATGGGCCGTAATTTCATCCAGGATCAGGTCGGAACCGACGATCGCGCCCAGGAACTTGCGCCCGGAACCGGTTGTGCCTGCGCCTTTTATCAACAGATCCACGGACCGTTTA
>SKKD01000212.1 GCA_007121655.1 Desulfonatronovibrio sp.
AACGCAGGACCAGCGCCCGTAACACCTTTTTCGGAAAAATCACCAGGATAATCAGGGGAGAGATTCAATCGGAGGTGGTTTTGACTACCTTGGAAGGACTGAGCATTACATCGGTAATCACCAACGGCAGTATGAAGAGAATGCACTTGAAAAAAGGCACTTTCGTCACAGCAGAGATCAAGGCACCCACGGTTTTTATTTTAAAAGCTGAAGGCGCTGGTCAGGTCAGTGCGGAAAACAGGGTTCAGGGAACGGTGGCGGAAATCAATTCCGGACAGGTGAATGATGAGGTGTTGCTGCGCCTTGAAGACGGCACTGAAATGTGTGCGGTGATTACTTCAGCCAGCAGGCGGCGGCTGGGACTTCGAGTGGGAGATAAAGCATGGTCGGTGTTCGGTGCTTATTCCGTGATTCTGAATATTGATTAGGCTGTAAGCTATTGCCTGTGATCGCTGCCCTGGGGAACCAGTGCAGGCGTTTTAAAATAATTAAATTTTGGCGGAGGGAGAGAGATTCGAACTCCCGGACCCGTTAGGGTCAACGGTTTTCAAGACCGCCGCCTTCAACCACTCGGCCATCCCTCCGCACGGATTCACAGCATGACTGCGAACTTTACTTTCTACAATATGCCCAATATACCTGTCAAGAAATGTTGTAAGCGAATCAGAAAAAAACTATCAGGATCAAAACCTAAATGGGCAGTTATTCTCACAAAACCTTTGACGCTTTGGCTCTTTTCTCCGGTGGCCTGGACTCGATCCTGGCGGCAAAGCTTATTCAGGAGCAGGGACTGAGAGTCCTTGGCCTCCACTTTGTTTCTCCTTTTTTCGGAAAACCCGACAAACTGGAAGAATGGGAAAAAACCTATGGCATTAAGCTTATACCCGTGGATATTTCCCGGGAGTTTGTAAACATGCTTGGCAAAGGTTCCCGACATGGACTGGGTAAAACCTTGAACCCCTGCATTGATTGTAAAATACTCATGCTTTCAAGGGCAAAGGAAATGCTTCCGGATTTTGGCGCCGGCTTTATAATATCCGGTGAAGTGCTCGGTCAGAGGCCCATGTCCCAGAGACTGGATGCACTAAATATTATCAAACGCGACTCTGAAGTAAAAAATATTTTGATAAGAGCTCTTTCAGCCAGACGTTTACCCCCGACCGATCCCGAAAAAACCGGGCTGGTGGACAGGGAAAAGCTTGGCTCCCTTTCTGGCCGGGGAAGAAAGGAGCAGCTTAAGCTGGCTGCTGAATATGGTATAAGATCTATTCCAACCCCTGGAGGCGGGTGTTTGCTCACTGAAAAAGAGTCCGCCAAAAGGTATCTGCCTCTGTTCAAACATAAGCAATGCACTGACCCGGACGACTTTTATCTGGCCAATACCGGCAGACAGTTCTGGCATGATGATCACTGGCTTTGCATTGGTCGCGACCAAAGCGACAACCTTAAACTTGAAGAGCTGGCCAGGGAAAATGACTACCTGATCAAGCTTACATCTTTTCCCGGTCCTCTTGGCCTTGGCAGGCCCTTGAACAATAAAAGATGGACCCCTGAAATAATTGAAAGCGCCTGCGAGCTGGTAAGCAGGTTTTCACCCAGGGCCAGAGAATTTAACGGGCAGGTTGGAGTTACAGTGAAACAGGGAAGAGTCAGCCGGGAAATTCTGGTCCGGCCGGGACAACCTGAACAACCCGTTCAGTGGGATGAGCCGGTGTGGGATCGTGAACTGGCAAAAGTCATCAGTAAAGCGGGTTAACATCCACATAGTCATGGCTGAACTAAATGGAAATCATCCTTAACCTGGGGCTGCTTGCGCTAAGCGCAATAATCTTATGGATCGGAGCGGTATGGATCGTTGACAGCGCCGCGGTCATCGCCAGGAAGTTCAATCTTTCAGAGCTGACCATCGGGCTGACAATTGTAGCCATGGGCACCTCCATGCCGGAATTCGTGGTCACGATCACAGCCTCGTTCCGGGGAATGGGCGATATTGCCCTTTCCAATGTTATCGGCTCCAATATCTTCAATCTGGGCATCATTCTGGGTGTAGTCGCCCTGATCAGCCCGGTTGTCTGTAACAAAACCCTGATCCGCAGAGACGGGCTTTTTCTTCTCTTTCTTACCGCCGCCGTGCTGGTCATGATGCTTGACCAGAGGCTTGGCAGGCCAGCCGGTTTTTTTCTGTTTTTTGTTTTTGCCGCGTATAACTTCATGGTTTTTTTCAGGAGTGCACGCATAACAGTTGATCGGGACATTCCCAATGAGAGAAAAGCCGGGCCGCCAGATTTTCTGAAGCTTGTCGCCGGATTTACCCTCATTGCCTTTGGCGGGCACTTCATGGTTGACGGTGCCGAAGCACTGGCAGAGATTATGGGTCTCAGTCAGTGGGTCATTGGAGTAACCATTGTCGCGGCTGGTACATCCCTGCCCGAATTGATCACATGTCTGGTAGCGGCTCTTAAGGGCAAAAACGAAATGCTCCTGGGAAACCTTATCGGCAGCGACATATTTAATTTTGCCGGAGTCCTGGGCTTGACCTGTCTTTTAAATCCCATCACCATGTCTGCCTCGGCAATACCAAGCATGCTGACTCTTTTGGCTATGGTAGTGGTTGTGCTCATTTTCATGCGCACCGGCTTCAGGCTGGGACGTATGGAAGGATTGACCCTGATAGCCATAAGCCTTACACGCTGGGCTCTGGACTTCCAGGTGTTTTGAACTCTGGATAAATTACTTAACTGCGTGTCGCCGGATAATCAGGCGGCCAGGATATTAGGAGATCAACATAATGAAGATACCTTCGGGAACATATTATTACCCTGATCCAAAAAACAAGAAAGAACGTATGTATGTTCGGAACAATCAGGGTAATATTGAATTCAGATTATGGCACCAGGATCACCCGCAAATATGGGAGAAGCACGGCTGGCTGGATATGGATATCATCAGAAGGGCCGTGGGAATGTATGAAAATAAGAAGCAGAGCCCCTTGCAGCTTTACGATATGGAAGTGGCCAGGGCTTTGCTGAAGAATCAATAGGGATTGGAAGTTAGGCGGGCGGCCTTGTTATTTTCTCTGGCAGGCAGGGCAGACACATGAAGTCCTGCCCGCCACCTTGCATGTCTGAAGGATAGTTTTGCATCTGGGACAGCACTCCCCCTTTTTTCCGTAAACCAGAAAACTTTCCTGAAACCTGCCAGAATAACCAAGGGCGTTGCGGTAATCCCTGAAGGAACTTCCCCCGGCATCAATAGCCTGTACCAGCACTTCTTTCAGATTGTGATAAAGCAGCCCGAGTTCCCTGGCGGAAAGCCTGTTGCCGGGAGTCTCAGGATGAATCCCCGCCATGAAAAGGGACTCATCAGCGTAAATATTTCCAACGCCTGCGATAATTTTCTGGTCCAGGAGGAGTGCTTTTATCCGGCCTTTTCTTGAGCTGAAAAGTCTGGAAAACTCATCATGAGAGACTTCTAATGGTTCCGGCCCGAGCGTGGCAAAAAAATTCCATAATTGCAGATCTTTTGTGCTGTAAAATGCGCAGTATCCAAACTTGCGCATATCCTGAAAGAATATGGACTCTCCGTCATCCAGGTGAAAAACGACATGCGTATGCTTGTCAGGGCGCACATCCCTGTGAGGCAGCCAGACCTTTCCGGTCATCTTGAGATGAAAGACCAGGTGGGCTGAACCTGCAAGATCGAATATCAGGAGCTTTGCCCTCCTCCACACCCTGACAATTTTTTGACGGATGAAAGTTTTCTGAAAAAGCTCCGCATCACCGGCAATTATCTTCGGATAATAAACCGAAATATTGTTGATTGTCTTATTTACCACCAGGGGTTCAATCCCCCTGGCTATGGTTTCTACTTCAGGAAGTTCGGGCAAAGACAACTCCTCCCATTGACTAAATCCGATGATTTAGTTGGAGTCAAAAACAATCTCGATAATCTTGACCTTGTCATTGCGCATGATTTCGAGTTCAAGGGCCTGATTGTTATTTACAGCATCAACAGCGGCCAGATGCAGGTCAACCAGGGATGAAATATCCTTATCACCCGCCCGGAGAATCTCATCTCCCTTTTCCAGCCCGGCTTCCATGGAAATACTTCCCTGGACTACGCCAATGACCATTACCCTGTTGTTTTCCTCCTGAGCCACAATTCCCAGACGCATTCTCTCCCTGGAAGGAGGGCAGAAATAATTGAACGGATTGTCCGGCCTGATATCATCCAGAGCCCGAACCGGAACTATTCCGGCAATGCGTGCTTCAGGCAGAAGCTGGCGCAAGCGGTGTTCAATGCCCCACCCCATTGCCACGTGCCCGGTTCCTGCCAGGATGATCACGGATTTTTGCTTTCCTTCAAGGGCTTTAACCGCCTCGTAGGCCATCTTAGTATCCCAGGCGGACTGGGCTGCGACAAATCTCCTGAATTTAACCTGGTCGGCCTGGATCAAATCTTCGTGCAGTTCAAACTGTTCACGAAGCATTTGCAGCTGCTCTTCCGGTGGTTCGATTAATTTTTCAGGCAGATACTCTTTATCTTCGGGCGGGAGATTGTCCAATCCATGGTGGCTGATGTTTCTGGTCACATGGGAAGGAAGATTAAGGGCCTTTACAGGTATGAGGTATGCCCTCGCTTTGTCGAATATCGGGCGGTAAAGCTCAAAATCATATCCCCAGTGATCCTGCCATTGGAGCATGTCAGGCAACTGATCTACATTAATGAAGCCCTCATTAAACATGCCCAGAATTTCCTGACGTTCGACACTGACCATTTCCAGGCCCAGGACATACTTCTGACCTTCCATGGCCATTAATTCAATCACCCGGGCTTGTGTATGATGATCGCAGGGATTATCGTGGGATTCACCTATAAGAATAAAATCCTTATTTTTAATGGAATGGAGCAGGGCTGACTCTGTTAAGGGCTTTCCTTGAGAGTCAAAAAAAGACCCCGGCACAGGCTCTTTGGGAGGGTCCGTTACTGGATGTTTTGGAGCACAGCCGGCAAAAAGAAAAAGCAATGCCCAAAAAAAAACAATTTTTTCATCATTCCCATGTCCGCTTGTCTTCAATAGGCCTGATCTGCGGGGGCAGGGTGCCCGGAGTAAGGACTTTAAGCACAGGCCTGATTTGAATTTTTTCCCTGAATGAGTGAAGAAGCTCCGAATCCCTTTTGAAACTGGATGCTTCCACATAAAGTGTCATCTCGTCAATTCCGCCGGGATTGGTTACTTCAATCTGCCACCTCTTGATCTCTTCAAAATAACTCATCACCTGCTCCACCTGGTGAGGGTAGACGAACATGCCTTTGATCCTCGCGGTGGTGTCAACTCTGCCCACTATGTTTCCCAGGCGAGGTGAAGTGCGACCGCAGGAACACGGAGAATAATCGATATAGGACAGGTCGCCGGTGGCCAGCCTGATCAGGGGATAAGTCTTGTTGAATGTGGTCACCACTATCTCCCCCACCTCACCTTCCTTGAGGGAGATTCCGGTGTCAGGGTGACATATTTCAACATAAGCCCTGTTGGCCACATGTAAACCGTTTTTGTGAAAACATTCATATCCGATGCTGCCCACGTCGGCAGTTCCATATCCCTGGCGCATGATCAGATCAAACTTCTTTTCAAGAATGGAACGGACCTTTTCGGAAAATTTCTCCCCGGTGACAAAAGCCACCTCCAGGAAGATGTCTTTTCGAAGGTTAAAGCCCTTTTCCTCGGCCTTCTGGGCCAGATGCATGAGGTAACTCGGAGTACCCACATAACCCGTCACCCTCAATTTCTGCATAATCTCAAGCTGGGTATTGGTATTTCCTGGTCCTGCAGGGACCACAGAGCACCCGATATTGCGCAGGGGCTCCTCAAACATGAGCCCTGCAGGAGTCATGTGATAATTAAAAGTTATCTGAACAATATCCCCTGTTCTGAACCCGCCTGCATAAAAACCTTCGGTCCAACCCCAGTAGTCGTCATTTTTATCTTCAGGATCGAAAATGGGGCCGGGTGAAAGAAATATCCTCCGAAGTTCACCAAGATCCTTGGTCAAAAGCCCGCCAAGTCTTGGTCCCATGGATTGAAGAAAAATAAGTTCCTTTTTCTTGAGAATGGGGATATGTTTGAGATCGACCAGAGTTTTAAAATTGTCCACACTAAACTGAGCCCGGTCAAAACGTTTTTTGACATCCTCCGAGTATCTGTAAGCGTAGGTCAACAGATCCTTTAGCTGAATCTGATAAAATTTTTGTCTTTCGGACTGGTCAAGAACTTCCTTACGGGTCAAAATCCCTTCGGTGCGATCCTTCCGGGTCATTATTATTATCCTCCTTAAGGATACTATTCAAACATCATAAAAATAAAATGTTTAAACATTTTTTATCAAAAAATCAAGTGAAAGTTGCGGACAAGTCACTTCGATATGTTTCATTATACTTCAATTATATCCGGACAGGCTGCTCATTCAATATAAAACTTTAAATCTATGAAAAAAACTGATTCCCTCCCTTTCTTTGTCATTTTACAATGGATTACCCTGAACGAAAAAGAAAATTCTGAAATGGTAACCCCTGAAGAAGACCCGCCTGCAATCACTTTAAATCAGTATTGACTTTTTAACCCCCGGCCGGATACCAAAGGTCTTCTTTCATTGAAAA
Source organism: Desulfonatronovibrio sp. (assembly GCA_007121655.1). Taxonomy (GTDB): domain Bacteria; phylum Desulfobacterota; class Desulfovibrionia; order Desulfovibrionales; family Desulfonatronovibrionaceae; genus Desulfonatronovibrio. The sequence continues at coordinate 6,658 of SKKD01000212.1, forward strand.
AGTTCAACAATCAATTTTAATAAAAGCGTAACATGGAAATACCAAACAGCATATTCTACCCGGCTTCCGTAATTCTCGGGCTTTGTCTGGGAAGCTTTTACAATGTATGTGTCCACAGGTATCTGACAGGCCAATCCATAGCCTGGCCGGGGTCCCATTGTCCCGGGTGCGGCCATGGTCTCTCCTGGCACGAAAACATTCCCCTCCTGAGCTATTTTTTTTTAAGGGGCAAATGCAGTACATGTTCAAGGAGTATCAGCCTCAGATATCCTGCTCTTGAGGCCCTGTCAGGTGTTCTTTCCCTGCTTCTGGCCATAAACCTCGGATTTGGGATAGCTTACTTTACCTACCTGTTTTTTTTCGGACTCCTCACAATAGCTTCATTTATTGATCTGGAAATCTTCATCCTGCCGGATATAATCACCCTGCCCGGAGCCGCCCTCGCCTTTCTGGCCAGTTTTATATTGCCCATTTCCTGGCAGGACTCTCTTTTTGGAGCTATCATAGGTGCCGGACTTTTCCTGCTAATCCAAAGGTCCTACCGGGCCATTAAAAAAATTGACGGTCTTGGCACCGGCGATATCAAAATCATGCTCATGCTTGGCGCTTTGACCGGCTGGCAGGGTTTGCCCATTCTGATTTTTTCGTCCGCGGCAATGGGTTTGGTAGCGGCCATCTTTTATATGAAGGCAGGCACCGCTCAAACCATGCAGACCCCCATCCCTTTCGGACCTTTTCTGGCCCTGGGCGCGATTATTTATATCCTGTGGGGCGAAGCCATCTGGCTCTGGTATCTATAAAAATATGGGAAATGCGCTCAAAGTAAATCGTTCAGTTCAACTTGCTTTTTATAAAGCAGGGATGCTATTGTTTTTTTGAAACAGTTTGCTTTGACTACTGCTCTTATATTGTCTACGTTCCGGTGCAGGATTTTTTGTTGTTCTGATAATCTGAGAATAAACCCCTATGCATAAATCATTTTTACTTATCTGTGCCCTTAGCCTGTTCATCATCCCGGCGGTTTCATCCGGTACAATTTATTATTATCAGGATGAAAACGGGACTTTTCATTTTACCGATCTGCCTACATCTGAGCTGTATCGCCCATTTGCCGTTTTCAGATCAAAGGATTTGCACAGTAAAGACTTCTCTGAAATCACCAGAACATACGGACTTCAATATTCTATTGATCCCGGTCTTATCCGGGCCATGATCGAGGTTGAGTCCGGTTTTAATCCCGGAGCGGTTTCCACGGCCGGAGCTCAGGGTCTGATGCAGATCATGCCTGAAACCCAGAAGGATCTTGGCCTGGCCAATCCTTTTGAACCGGATTCAAATATCGAGGCCGGAACCCGCTACTTCAGGTATCTGCTGGACCGGTTTGAAAGCATCCCCCTGGCCCTGGCAGCCTACAATGCCGGCCCATCCAGGGTGGAACGCTACAACGGCATTCCTCCCTTCAGGGAAACGCAGGAATATGTCCGAAAGGTTCTGGAACTTTACGCCAAACATCAAAAAACCGGGTAACCCATGTTCAATCTGCCCAACTCCCTTACATTCGCACGTATCGGCAGCATCCCCATAATTGTCATCCTGCTTTATTTTCCGGGAAAGGCTACTGCTGCGGCGGCGATGATGATCTTCATCGCTGCTTCCCTTACCGACCTGCTGGACGGTATTGTGGCCAGAAGATACAATATGGTTACCAATATGGGGAAATTCCTGGATCCTCTGGCCGACAAGCTGTTAATCGCTTCGGTCATGATCATGCTGGTTGCCAACGGCTGGCTGCAGGCCTGGATAGCTGTTGTAATCATCGGCCGGGAAATTACCGTTACCGGCCTTCGGGCCATAGCTGCCGATGAAAACGTGGTTATTGCCGCGGACAGTTACGGAAAACTGAAAACCATTTTCCAGGTGGTGGCCCTGTGCCCTCTAATCCTGCATTATCCATGGTGGGGATTTGATCCCAACCTGCTAGGACAGATACTTATCCATATAGCCCTTGTGCTGGCTTTGGTTTCGGCGGTCAACTATCTCAGAAACTTCTATTCACAGGTTCTGAGTAAATAGCGCATAACCGAGGCCAAGAAAATCGTTATCAGAGGAAACTGTCACACAACGGTCTGACAATTTGGGAATAGGCAAGCCCCTGCTTAAAACCTTTGTCCCGCACCAAACGCCCTGTAGAGAGGAGTTATAAATGGCCCAGATCGATGCTTTTTTCAAGATGATGCATGAGCTTGGGGCATCCGACCTCCATCTTTCCACTGCTTCTCAACCAATAATCAGACTCCACGGAGAACTGCAGCGCATTAAATACAAAGCACTTGAGCATGAAGAACTCAAAAAAATGCTCTATGAAATCACTCCTGAAAACAAGGTCAAATTATTTGAAGAATGCGGGGACGTTGATTTTTCCTATGAAGTACCTAATCTGGCCAGGTACAGGGTCAATTTTTTTCTGCAGAGACTTGGGGTTGCTGCCGTATTCAGGGAAATTCCTCAGAAAATTCTCAGCATCGAGGATCTGGGCCTGCCTTCGATCATGAAACGTCTGGCCCTGCTTCCCAAAGGCCTGGTTCTGGTGACCGGACCAACCGGCAGCGGCAAATCAACAACTTTGGCCGCTATTGTCGACTACGCCAATAAAACCAGAAAAGATCACATCCTAACCATTGAAGATCCCATAGAATTTGTTCACCAGCCGGCGCAATGCCTGATAAACCAGCGCGAAGTGGGGCGTGACACTACAAGCTTCAAATCCGCCCTGCGCGGGGCCTTAAGGGAAGATCCCGATATTATCCTGGTTGGAGAACTGCGCGACCTTGAAACCATAGAACTTGCCCTGGAAGCAGCTGAAACCGGACACCTGGTCTTCGGAACCCTGCATACCATCTCTGCATCCAAGACAATTGACAGAATAATTGAAGTATTCCCCGGGGAAACCCAGAGTCAGATCCGATCCAGTCTATCTGAATCCCTAAGGGCCATTATCGCCCAGAACCTTTTTAAAAGAGTCGACAAGCCGGGAAGAGCAGCCGCCCTTGAAATCCTTATTGCCACCCCGGCCGTGCGCAATCTTATCAGGGAAAATAAAATCTTTCAGATCAATTCAGTGATTGAAACCGGGAAAAAATTCGGCATGCAGCCCCTGGATGACGCTATAATGAAACTTTTAGAGCAAAGAGTGATCGACTCTGAGGATGCATACAACAAGGCCCTGAACAAATCCAGGTTCAGGGATTTTCTAGCCGAGCCGCCCCAGGACTTCACCGAAGTATAGGAGACCTTAATGTTACGTTCCCAGTTTGACGATATCATGCGCCAAATAGTCGACGATCAGCCGGATCTTTCGGATGTGATTTTTACGGTGGGAAAAAGCATTCAGGCAGAAGTTCATGGTCAGCTCTGCAATGTCCCGGTCAGGCCGGAGCTGGGCTCTCTTGTACCGTTCCAGGTGGAAGCCATGGCCATGGCCATGATGGGACGAAACCTGCGCCTGTACAGAAATCAACGACTTACCGGCTCCTGCGATCTTTCCTATGAGCTGCCCGGCAGAGCAAGGTTCAGGGTCAACATATTCGGACAGAAAGGTTCCATGGCCATTGTTATGCGCAAGCTTTCCATGCAGGTGCCCACTATGACCCAGCTGAGTCTTCCGGAAATATTCAATGACATGGCCAGAGAAAAATATGGACTGATCCTGGTTACCGGCGGAACCGGCACCGGTAAATCAACCTCCCTGGCAGCCCTTATTGATGCGATTAATAAACAGGAATACAAGCATATCATAACTCTCGAAGATCCCGTAGAATTTCAGCACAAACATCAACGGGCGGTCATCAACCAGAGAGAAATGGGCATTGATTTCGATACCTTCGCATCAGGTTTGAGAGCTGCCCTGAGACAGGCCCCAAAGGTCATCCTGGTGGGCGAAATCCGTGACAGGGAAACCATTAACATCGCCCTGGAAGCGTCTGAAACCGGACATCTTGTGCTTGGCACGCTTCATACCAGCGACGCCGGACAGACGGTAAACAGAATAATCGGCATGTTTGAACTGAATGAAGAAAGACTTATCAGGTCCAGACTGGCGGAAAGCCTGAAATTTGTCGTATCCCAAAGACTGATGCCCAGAACCGACGGCGGCAGAATTGCCGCCTTTGAAGTTATGCGCAACAACCTGCGGGTCAAGGATCTGATCCAAAATGGCGAAACCGGGGAAAAAACATTTTACAATGTTATTGCCCAGGGTGGAACCTACGGCATGATCACATTTGACCAGTATCTGATAAAGGCTTATCAGACAGAAAAGATCACTGAAGATATCGCCATGCTCAACGCTTCGGACAAGTCGAGTCTCAAGCAGATGATCGATAGAATCAAATCCGAGCGTGGTGAAAAGGTAACTGATATTGAAGGCCTTGAGCTGGACGTAAAATATGGACAGGGTTCTGAGGTTTAAAAAGATTATCCGAAAAACAATCATTTAAGGTCCAACTGACAGGGGATTAACATGAATCAGGTTGGTGATTCCGGCGCTGTTTCCGATCAAAGAGTAGAACCGGAATTTTTTCCTCCAGGTTCAAAGGTCTGCTTTGTATGCCTCACTGATCCGGAAATCTCCCGGACCATCAGGACTGTCTTTGAAAGTCATGGCTACCTTACCACTGGAACACATGATGTGGAAATCGCCAGACAAAAGCTGCGCCTTAACCAATACCAGATCGTGGTCGTGGTTCTTGAAGCAAATCCCGAATACAAAGGTATTTTTCATGAAATAAATACCTGGCCCGGCAATCTGAGAAGAGATATAAATCTTATAGTAATGGGCAAAAAAGCTCCCAGCCTTCATCAACAAATGGCATTTATCATGGGCGCTAATTACTACCTGAATCTTAACGATGCCCCGAAAATGGAAAACTTGATCAAACAGGTAATTGACGGGCATGCTGAATATTATCAGTCATGGAACCAGGTCCGGGAGGAAGTTGATGCTAATTGAGGAAAACATACTGCAGGCAAGACTGAAAAATTGTCTGTTAACCATAGTTGAGCTTGAACCTGCTTTAAGCAGGCTGTCTATTCATTCAGAACTGATCAATGAGTTTAAGCACTTAAAGAGCATTATCTCCAAGGTATCTCAGTTGGAACTTTCCCTGGAGGAAGTAAACCGCATTGAAAACGCAACCAGCCTGTTTTTAAAAGAACTGGACATTCCCTTTGCATCCATGAGGCTGAACAGGGATTGCCACCTTCAGTAAAAGGCGGGTATGATAAGCCAGCGAGAGAAAATGTTCAGATTATTTCTTATTATCCTGCTCATGCTTAATGCCTTTTTGTTTTACAAGCTTATCTGGACACCAAGCGGGGCGCTTCATTTAATGGAAATACGATCCGCCTATGAAAAACTGGAGAAGAAAAATCAGGCCCTTATAATGGAAAACAAACAACTCAGCCAGGTTATCATTGCCCTTCGGGAAGATAATAAATATATTGAGGAAGCAATTCGCAAAGAAATGCGTTATGTAAAAGATAATGAGGTAATTTATTTTTTTTCCCAGGATCATGCGCCCTGATTCAACTAAGTTTTAGGTATTTGGATCACCCCCTTAAACATCCCGGAGCATAACCATGAACGATGATCAGACAAAATTTTACGAGCAGGTGCTGAAACTTGAACCTGAATCCAGACTTTTTTTCCCCCTGGCCCAGCTTTATTTTGAAAAGAAACAGATAAATAAAGCCCGGAATGTGCTGTCGAAGGGACTGGAAAAGCATCCTCATCATTTTGAAGCCAGACTTCTTTTTGCAACTGTCCTGACTCTAGAAGGTGAACAAGACCTGGCTGGACAAATCTACCGGGACATCTTTTCGCTGTTGAGAGGTGACCGGTATTTCTGGGAAAATCTGACAGGAATTTTGTCTAGTCAGGGCGAAAATGATCTTTCCCTGGCAGCGGCTTTTTTCGCCTGTTCCGGAGCAGGCAAAACCATGTCCTGGTCGGACGTATTAAAGGCAGGCATGGACAATATGAGGTCCGGTCACCATCATGGTGGCTCTCAAAGTCCTGGAGGAAGCCCAAAAGTTGGCGAACGGGAGAATCAGGGCTTTCTGCCTGAGGCCTGTGAGTTTGATGCAGCCGGCAAACTTCAGGATTATTACGAGGTCATTGACACTCACCGGAATGTTACGGCTCGGATACCCCTGGACGATACTTATCCTGCTTCAGATGCCGCGAATAATTCAGAATATGATGAAGAATTTGACGATCCGGAAGAACTGGCTGACTTTGATATTGACAATGAAGCCAGAACAAAATCCATGGCTGATATTCTTTTCGGACAGGAAGAGTATTTAAAGGCCCATGATATTTACTTGGAACTATGGCGCAGAAGCCTGCCGGGAGATGAGAGAAAAGAGCTTGAGAAGATGATCGCCAGATCCGAACAGGCCATGTCCCTTGTTGATCAGATTTATGAACAGGACCGGGTACCTGGAGATGATGAAACAGGGATTAAGTATGATAAAAACGAAGCCATAAATTTTCTCATGACCCTTGCAGACAGGCTGGAGGCAAAGTCAGCTTAATAAATCCTCATGTAAAAATTCCATCCAGTCAGCTTTTCCGGATGGAACTGACTTTCTCTTTAGCAGCAGCATGTTGTAAAAGTCCTGATTCAGCAGGCTGTTCCAAAATTCCAGGCGTCCGTCCGGCACCTGCCGCAGATGCAGCAAGTAATTTTATGCCTTAACAATATCTACTCAGACAGGTGCCGGATGAAGAAAAAATCCCGCACTTACATGAGCAGTTAAATTTGCGGATTCTGTAAAGACTTACATCTTAAGTAAGTGCGGGAAAAGCGACGCAGCAATTGGGAGATTTCCGACACCCTGCCAAGATCCCTTCATAAGACCCGCCAGGATTTTCAGCCTGTCTTGCCCTTTCCGGAACAACCCCGACTTCTCCCGCTTAATTCCCTTATCAAGGATGTGGACACGTATTCAACTTAAATGGGCAGGGAGACGATCAGATTAAAATGGTCCTTTTTTTAACAGTTACTATTCATTTATCCTGCTGAGAACTTTTGCATTGCTTCCTTATGAACATTTATTTATAGAAAAAGGAAATAATATCAAAGATCAGGACATTCAGTTCTATCATCACACCTTGATATCAGCTGTCAATAATAACGATTCGGAGGAAAAATGCCCGCGATAAAAATTTTTTGTTTACTTGTTGCAATCTTTTTTCTGGCAGGATGCGATAGGGTCGCCGATTTGACTGACGGAGTTGCCAGACATAAATTATTTGAAATAGGCGCTACAGAATACGAGCTTGAAATGGACCGGTCCGACATAAGTTCTCTGGAGAAAAGCCTGGCTGTGAATATTTACCCTGTGGATACACAGCTTACCAGACTTTTGCGCTCCCTGACCGTTATAGATTCTTATCCTCCCCAAGCCTGGAAAGAAGGAATCATGACCGAATTTTACTGGTTGAATGAAGTCGGGATAGTAGACAAGGATCAAAACATTCTGTCCAGATATCCTGAAACCGGAATTAAAAAACTGACCTATGAGCCTGTTTTTCCTGACGCCCTGTCTCTGAAACAGGGAAGAATAATGCTGGCTATCGAACATACGCCTCTGGGCAGCGAAATCCTTCTGGCCGGCTCGGTCTTCCAGGACTTTGAGCTGACCGGTCTCATTGTGGTCAGCTTTGATCCAAGGACTTTTATTTCCCAGAGCAACACCCCGGAGGACATCATATTGGTAAGCGATCATGAAGTTGTCTGGACGGGGAAATTTGAACACCTTAGACCACTTCTTGAGGATATAAGATGGGACAATCTGGTATCCAGAAAGATCAGTGGCAAGATTAGGCTGGATCGGGATAATTTTTTCTGGTTTGCCAGGGCCGTGGGTGAAGACTGGCTGATATATCTTATAAAAGAAAATTAAGGGAGGCTGAGATGGCGCAGGTAACCGTGACCGAACAATTGCTCCTTCATCAAAAGGCAAGTCCCATGGCCACGGGACGTTTTACCATGTTGCTCAACGAACTTATTCTTGCGGCCAAGATTATATCCAGGGAGGTGAATAAGGCCGGACTGGTTAATGTCCTGGGTTTTACCGGTGAGATAAATATTCAGGGCGAAAAAGTCAAAAAGCTTGATGAATTCGCCAACAGCGTTCTTATCCACAGAATGCAAAGGTCCGGACTGTTATGCGCCATGTCTTCGGAAGAAAACGCCGATCTGATCGAGATTCCCGATAAATTTAAACATGGTGACTATATTCTTATTTTTGATCCTCTTGACGGCTCCTCAAATATTGACGTCAACGTCAATGTCGGAACCATTTTTTCCATTTTCCGCAGGACCGCGGAAAACGGACCGGTCAGACTGGAGGAAGTGCTGCAGAAGGGCTCGGAACAAGTTGCCGCCGGATACTTTTTATACGGCACTTCCACCATGATGGTTTATACCACCGGAGACGGAGTTCATGGCTTTACTCTTGATCCCAGTGTGGGGGAATTTCTTTTGTCGCATCAGAATATTATGACGCCGGAGGACGGAAAAATCTACTCTATCAACGAAGGTTATTGGAATTATTGGGATGAACCCACCCGGGAAGTTGTATCCTATTTCAAATCTTCGGCCAATACCCAAAAAAAACCATACTCTTCAAGGTATATCGGCTCCCTTGTTTCGGATTTTCACCGCAACCTGATTTATGGAGGAATCTTTCTTTATCCTAAAGATCACCGGGATTCCAAACGTACTTCAGGCAAACTCAGGCTGCTATGCGAAGCCAACCCTTTGGCTTTTGTTATTGAACAGGCCGGTGGCCTGGCCATTGATGGACAAAACAGAATTCTGGATATTGAACCTTGCGAATTGCATCAAAGAGTTCCTCTTTTTATCGGGTCAAAAAATGACGTCCTCAAAGTCAAGGAATTATACGGAAAATCTTAATGCTGTGTCTGGGTATTGAAACATCTTGCGACGAAACATCCCTGGCTCTGGCCGATAACAATGGCCTGCTGGACCAGATTACATTTTCTCAGGCGGATATTCACAGCGTTTTCGGCGGCGTGGTTCCGGAAATGGCTTCCAGAGAACATTTGAACAAACTCAGTCCTCTCTTTCAAAGTCTGATGGAGCGCTCCGGCACCAAAAAAAAGGATATCCGGGCTATAGCCGTAACCAGGGGACCGGGCCTGCTGGGCTGCCTTCTGGTGGGACTTGGTTTTGCAAAAGGCCTTGCTCTCGGCCTTGGCGTCCCCCTGGTGGGAGTCAACCATCTCCACGCTCATCTTATGGCCCCCGGACTTGAAAAGGATATCTCCTTTCCGGCTCTGGGAATTCTGGTTTCCGGCGGGCATACCAACATCTACCTCATTAAAAATCCTTTTGATTTTGAACTGCTGGGCCGGACTCTGGATGACGCGGCTGGAGAAGCTTTTGACAAGGCTGCCAAAACACTGAATATCCCTTACCCGGGCGGCGTCTTTATTGACCGCTTTGCAGCCTTTTCCTCTCCGGATCAGAAAATGTTTCCCAAACCCTATCTGGACAATACCAACCTTGATTTCAGCTTCAGCGGAATTAAGACAGCCATGGTATATTTTGTAAGGGACAACCAGGATCTTATCCTTCAGAATAGAGCCATTGTGGACGAAAAATACATTCCCTCCCCGGAGCTGTCCAAAGTATGTGCCTCCTTTAACTGGTCCATTGCCCGGACAATAAAGATCAAACTCAAAAGGGCTCTGACCCGTCACCCCGTTAAAAGCATTATTCTGGCAGGAGGGGTTGCCGCCAATACCATGGTCAGGCATGCCGTTGAAGAGCTGGCTTTGGAGCACCACCTTGAGCCGGTTTTGCCCCGGCTGACACTGTGTACCGACAATGCGGCCATGGTTGCCTGGTACGGAAGATTGCTCATTAATGAGGGGTATTACCACTCCCTTGACCTGGAAGCCATCCCAAGGGGAAAAAAAGTGCCCTGGGATTATCTGAGAGACAGGGTTCGGGGTTCGAAGTCCGCATTTCAAGGCCTGTCGGAACAAAGCGGATAAAACAGTTTTCAGCCCGGATGTGAAAACTGCAAAAAGAGGAATCATTTTAATTATTTTCTACTGGAACAATTAACTGAATATAATATTTCAAAAAGAGGTTTTTATGCGCAGTCACAAAATGACCAAAGGCCTGGAAAAAGCACCGCACAGATCACTCATGCATGCCCTGGGAATGACCAGGGAAGAAATAAGCAGACCGCTTATCGGTGTGGTCAATTCGGCTAACGAGATAGTGCCCGGTCATATTAACCTGGACAAAATATCCGCGGCTGTCAAAGCAGGAATCCGGTCAGCCGGTGGAAATCCGGTGGAATTTTCAACCATTGCTGTTTGTGACGGCTTGGCTATGAACCATCAGGGCATGAGCTTCAGTCTTCCCAGCCGTGAACTTATTGCCGACTCCGTTGAAATTATGGCCTGCGCACATCCTTTTGACGCCCTGGTCCTCATTCCCAATTGCGACAAGGTTGTCCCCGGCATGCTCATGGCCATGCTCAGAATAAATATCCCCGCTCTCATTGTCAGTGGCGGTCCAATGCTCGCTGGTGAATTTAAGGGCGAACCTGTTGACCTCATTTCTGTTTTTGAAGGTGTGGGAAAGGTAAAGAGCGGGAAAATGACCGAGGAAGAACTGGCCGAGCTTGAAGAAAACGCCTGTCCCGGCTGCGGGTCGTGTTCAGGGATGTTTACAGCCAATTCCATGAACTGTCTGTCAGAAGCTATTGGCCTGGCCCTTCCGGGCAATGGGACAATCCCGGCGGTGAGCAGTGCCAGGATAAGACTGGCCAAGACAGCCGGAATGAAAGTAATGGAATTGCTGGAAAAAAACATCAGGCCCAGGGACATCATCACTACCAAGAGCATCGCCAACGCTGTTGCCGTGGATATGGCTCTTGGCTGTTCCACCAATACTGTTTTGCACCTTCCCGCCATCTTTGCCGAGGCAGAGCTTGATCTCAGCCTGGAAATATTTGATGTAATGAGCAGAAAGACGCCAAATCTTTGTAGACTTTCTCCCGCAGGACCACATCACCTTCAAGATCTGCACAGGGCGGGAGGGGTATCAGCCATAGTTTCGGAACTGTCCCGAAAAAACATATTTGATCTTAACGCCCTCACCGTGACCGGTAATTCCTGGGGAGAGAATTTAAAGGAAATTAATGCCCGGGTCAGGGATTATCATGTTATCAGACCCATTGACGATCCCTACAGCGCTCATGGAGGGATTGCCATCCTTAAGGGGAACCTTGCTCCATCAGGAGCCGTGGTCAAGCAATCTGCCGTTGCCCTTGAAATGATGTCCAGAAACGGGCCGGCCAGGGTCTTTGAAGGAGAGGAAGAAGCAGTTGAAGCCATTCTTGCGGGTAGAATCAACAAAGGCGATATCGTGGTAATCAGAAACGAAGGCCCCAAAGGCGGACCGGGAATGCGCGAAATGCTCACGCCCACATCCACCATTGCCGGCATGGGCCTGGACAAACATGTGGCTCTGATCACCGATGGCAGGTTCAGCGGAGGCACCAGAGGAGCGGCCATCGGCCATGTCTCCCCTGAAGCGGCGGAGGGAGGGATGATCGCGCTGGTCCGGGAAGGAGATGAAATACAAATTGACATCTTCAACGGCCTTCTGAATCTGAATGTTCCTCAGGCAGAACTTGAAAAGAGGCAAAAAGACCTAAAGCCCTTTCAGAAAGAAATAAAATCTTCTTTTCTCAGACGGTACAGCCGGCAAGCCGGGTCAGCGGCAACAGGGGCTGCATACACTGAATAACAGGATTCAAATCTCACCCGGGTACACGACCACTTTTTAATTGACTTTTATCACTTGTTGAAAAAGTTCTTGCCTGGCAGGGTAGTCAAGAATTCCAAGTGCAGGAGCAACCCCGCACTTACACGAGATGAAGATTTCAGCTCAGTAAATTATCTGCTTATGTAAGTGCGGGATCTTCGCCCTACAACTGGAAGTTTCAAAGTGAACAGCCCGGAAAAGAGAACGCCTGAAGATTTTTCATCGACCGGACTTTAACAGGCTGGCAATATGTTTGAATCTGAAAAGACCGCCAGAGAATATGACCACTGGTTTGAGACTGAAGCAGGGCAATTCGCCTTTGCCCAGGAAAAAAGACTGATCCAGTACCTGGTTTCCTCATGGCCCAGACGCAGGCAAAGTATCCTGGATATCGGATGCGGTACCGGGGTTTTTCTGGAACTCTTCTGGGAAGCAGGGTTTGATGTCTACGGCATTGACGCCTCGGCCAGAATGCTGGCCAGGGCGAGGGGAAAAATGGGACACAGGGCTGACCTTTATCTGGGTAAAGCCGAATATCTGCCTTTTGACGATAACGAATTTGACTTCTCGGCGATCATTACAGTCCTGGAATTTTGCAAGGACCCTCAAAGGGTATTGGAAGAAGCGGCCAGGGTTAGCAAAAAGGGAATCCTTCTTTGTTTTCTCAACAAAAACTCTCCCTATTATCTTAGTAAAAAATTCTTTCGTTCAGGCCGGACCGGCATTACCTCCACTGCCCGATGGTTTACCCACAGAGAAATCAAAAATATGGTCACTGAAATTCTAGGACCTAAAAACACCTTTTCCCTGTCGGTTCTTCCCGGTCCAAGATCCATGTGGAGGGACCGTTCCCTTCTTGGAAGGATCAATAAGGTTTTCTGGCCGCCGTGCATGGGAGCTTTTGTGGGCATGCGGATAGAAATAATCGAAATGGCCACCATTAAGACTCCTTTAATGGCTTTTAAAAAAGAGATAGGGGCAAGTTAATGTTAATTGCACAGCAGGACTCATCCCCGGACTCGGTGATGCGGGAGATAAAATATTCGGCACCAGATAAGCGCTGGTATAAACGTCCAGTGTGGGAGTTGAATCAGCCTCCGGGGCATTGGACTGGCCGGATAATCCTCAACCTGATTCAGCCCGGATACAGATGATAGAAAATGTGATCCCATCAACCCTATATCAAATAAAGTCTCACTTCGCTTATAAAAAACATTTGGACACGACCAGGACCATCATTTTTTTTGCACCGAAGCCGGAGCCCATGCAGAAAGAGCAGAGGCTCCGAGAACCGCTCCGGTCATCATAATGGCCAGAAGGCTTATGCCGGCTCCCAAATCCAGCAGAAGACCAAGCATGACCGGGGCCATGGATGTTGACACAACCATTAAAGACTGAACCATGGAACGTATCGCCCCAAGATGGGTCACGCCATACCTCTCAACCCATACAGAACCGGCGGCAGTGGAGGCGAATCCCTGTGTTATCCCCACCAGGCCCAAATAAGCCATGGCCACCCAGCTTCCCTGGAAGAATGCCAGAATCAGCAGACCCAGGGCCATTGGCAACAGACTAACTGGCAGGGTCCTGCCTGCTCCCAGGCGGTCCACTACCGGACCTGCAAGAATAAGGGATCCTAAATGGCCGGAGGCGTAGAATGAAAAGGCCGTCGCCACCACCTGCAGGGACCACCCCTGGATCTCGGCAATAGCCACCTGGTGAAACAATATGGCCGTAACCACAAACGGGGTAGCCACCGCAGCCGGTAAAACCAGGTAAAAACCCGGATCACCCAGTACGGCACTGCGGGTAAAAGCGCCTTTGCTCCCGGCCTTTCCGATCAATTCCCTGTCCAGTAAAGGAGCCTGGGTTTTCCTGGACAAAAAAAGCAGAACAGGAAGAATAAATACCATCAGGACAACCCCGCCGGCCATCCAGGACCAGCGCCAGCCCATGATCCCCATGACCAGCACCGCTCCTGCCGGAAGCATTGCCTCGGCCACGGGAATGCCGGAAGCGGCCAGGGCCACCGCCTTGCCCTTATGTGCCGGGAAATAGCGGGCCGCGGTGGTGATACCCAGATGGGAGATGTAGCCCTGACCTCCGAAACGGATCAGCACGAATCCGAGTCCGAGAATAACTACTCCGGAAGCAGTTCCAATGAGCAGACACCCTGCTGCGAGAGAGGTCAGAGCCAGAAAAGTAATCCTTGCCAGGGTCCATGAGTCGGCCAACCCGCCCAGTCTGAACAGAAATAAAGCACTCAGCAGTGTGGCCAGGCTGTAAATACTGCCATATGTAGTGTGGGTCAGATCAAAGGTTTCCCTTATTTCACCGCCCATCACGGACACGAAAAAAGTTTGGCCGAATCCCGAAGAGAAAACCGCTATAAATGAGAAAAAGGCCAATCCGGGATTGGATTTGATAAATGCTGGAATCATTAAAAGACCCTCAGATCGATTTTAAGGAATCCATTTTTAATTATTCTGAACAAGACACCTTAAACATTGTCATCAGCATAGTAAACTTTGAATTTGTTCAGGCAACTAAGAGCCAATGTGATTCCAAGTGCAGTTCTTTTCAATTATCCGGCAAATGACAAGAACAATGATCTTGTAACGGCCTGACGGAAAGGTAAATTTGCTGTCTTTTATCTCTGATTCACGGCAGCTTTATGGAAAAACAGATTCATTCTTGTTTCTTTGATGATGTTGTTTATACTTTTTTTATTTTTTAAATTATTCCTTTTTGCCATCGGAATTCCGGATCCAGGCTGACCTGATTTTATTAACCTGAAGTAGAGAGGCTATCCAAATGATTACTAAAAAAACGATGCTCTGCGCACTGACAGTATTGATTTTTCTTGCAGCACCACTGACGGCTGCCCAGGAGGAAAAGACCGGACAGGAAGAAACAGAGCTTAGTCTGATCACCCGAACGCCTGAGGAGGGATTTCAGCTGGCCATTGTACTTGCCCGCAAAGGGGTAACCGAAACCCAGCGGGACAAGGAGGTATTGAAGGCGTTAAGGCCTGCTTATGCGCATGATCCAAACAGCCTGATAGCTGTATCGCAGGTGGTTGCCATTTATTTCCAGACAATTGCCGCAGCCAATAATTACTGGAGCGACAAGTAGATATTGAACTAGGCCAAAATGGTTTCAGTCTGCTCACCGGCTCTTACAAAGGCAACTGGTCGTCAATTATCGAGTATCCGGTTGCCCCTCTTTCTTGTTGACAGGTGGGATATTTTATTTATTCATAATAATCCCTGTACATGAAATGATCAGGCGTCCGGATTAGGTACCGTAGTGAACATCAACTGACACCAAACTATGGTGCCGGCACTTTTTTATGAACAAAAGCTCGCGGAAAAAAGGAGCAGTTATGATGAAACCCATACTCAAGTGGCAATATGAACGATTAATTAAAGAGCTTCTTCTGCTGCAGGACCATCAGGCAGACCCGTCCTGTCCCTGTGAAACAGAATCCGAGATGTGCGTAAGGAAGCATCTGCTCTCCATTGAAGCCTATGCTGAAGAGACTGTTTCCATGGAAGAAAACAAAGAATACCGTGACAAACTCAACAACCTGATTCAGGAAGCCAAAGATCTTCGCAAAGAAGAGGAAGCGCTATTACAAGGCAAGGAACCATCTTTTAGGCAGGATCTTCTGGCATGGCCCAGAAAATGGCGCAAGGAATTTGAATACTACACCCTTTCTGAAGCCGAAGAAGAATGACAAAAGCAGATGCCGTGGCACATGTAAACACATAACCCACAGGGAAAGCCCGCATGGTCAGGCACTGGAATGAAAAGCCTGTCGCTTCAAAAGATCTTGGTCGGCTTTTTCTTCAGAAAAGCCTTACCAGCACCTGATCATCCTTTGAGAGCCCTTCGCTGTTTTCCGGAATCATGATCAACCCGTGCGCATCCAGAAGGGTCTTCAAAAGGCCGGATTTTCCAGGCACGGGTACAGCAATAATCCGGTCGCCGCTTTTTTCCAGTCTTACCCGCACATAATCCGCCCGGCCATACCTGGAGGCCAGGTTCCTGGACAGCCTGGCCCGTAACTGAAATTCCTCTTTTGTGGTAAAGGGATCATTTTCTCCCTGAAGATGTCCCAGAAAAGGAATCACCAGAACCAGCATCACCACTTGGGCAGAAGTGACCTGACCAGGCAGGCCCCATATGCACTGTTTCCCCCTTCTGGCAAAAATCGTGGGCTTTCCCGGGCTGATGGCCAGCCCATGGGCCAGAACCTCAAGGTTCTTTATCCGGGACATGGCCTTTATGGTAAAATCTCTGACGCCTACTGAACTGCCGCCTGTAACCAGCACAATATCATTTTTTTCCAGGGCCTTGTTAAAAGCGTTCTCCAGTGCTTTTTCATTATCCGGGATGATTCCTGAAATATCTGCGGCGCATCCCTTGTCCCTAACCATCTGTCCCAGGGTATAGGTATTCACGTCCCTGATATATCCAGGTGCGGGATTCTCGCTTATATCAACAATTTCATCGCCTGTGGACATAATCGCCACATTGGGCTTTTTGAACACCTCCAGTCTGTTCATTCCCAGAGCAGCCAGTATACCCATTCTTCTGGGAGTTATTATCTGCCCCGTACTCAGGGCAATCTCCCCTTTTCCGATGTCCTCACCCCTGAGCATTACATTTTCCCACGGAGCCACAGGTTTTCTTACTTCAATCGTTCCCTGACCCATATCATGGACATGCTCAACCATGACCACGCTGTCAGCACCCGGAGGCAGTGTGGCTCCGGTGACAATGCCCGCGCACAAACCCTGGTCGAGCTTAACTTGCGGCGATTCCTGAATGGACACGTTGCTGATCACCTCGAGATAAGCGGGATTAGCCTCGCCGGCACCAAAAGTATCCCTGGAAATGACAGCATATCCGTCCATGGATGAACGGTTGGTGCCCGGAAGATCCTCATCGGAAACAATATCTTTCGCAAGGTTCCGCCAGCCTGAGTTTTCAAGCCCCACCTCTTCAGATTCCAGAACCGGCATCTGTTTGAGGATGGAAATAAAATCTTTAAGTTTTAATACATCAAAAAAATCTTCCATAGAATATATCCTTCATCCTGAGAACTTCTTAAAAAGCAGTTCTAAAAATTCCAAGTGCAGGGGGCAAAAAAAATGTCATCCCTTGCTATGCTGATAATGCTTCCCAAAGCTTTTCCAGAGCTTCTTCAGGCTTTGGGTGCTGAAAAATATTGCGCCCTATGCTCACTCCCCTGATTCCGCAGTCCATGGCTTTTACAACCATCTGGATCAGATCTGAAAAATTATCCTGTTTTGGGCCTCCGGCTATAATCACAGGAGCTGGACAGGAAGCCACCGCCCTGGAGAAAATCTTTTTTTCGTTGCCAAAGGGCGCTTTAATAAGGTCCGCGCCAAGTTCCCCTCCCAGGCGGATGCAATGGGCCACCAGATGAGGATCAAGTTCATTGATTATCTGTCCTCCACGTGCGTAAATCATGGCCATAACCGGAAGCCCTGACTGATGGGCCTCGTCCACTACCATGCCCAGGTCTGAAAGCATTCGGTCTTCCATATCATTGCCGATATTTATATGTACGGAAACAGCGTCGGCACCCAGGTGAAGGGCCTCCTGAACAGAACAGACCAGAGTCATCCCATACGGGGGAAGACCGTGCTTGGTCCCGGCAGACAGATGAATCACCAGATTCTGCTCCAGGCTCAGTTGATTTGCATATTTCCTGGCCATGCCTTTATGCAGAACCACTCCTCTGACTCTGGTCCGGGAAAGTCCGGCAATAAGGGATCCCATGTCCTCAAGTCCGGGAACCAGTCCCTGACTGACTCCGTGATCCATGGGCAAAATCATTGTGCGTCCGTTTTCAGGGTCAAAAAAACGGCCAAGCCTGCGCTTAACTCCGGTCATAATTATTCCCGCCTTATCGTCATAAAAGTTAAACACTCGATATTGAGAATGAGAGAATAGCCTCGTTATCATTGTCGTAATCTTAGTAGTGATTCCTGGATCCGCCCTCTCCACACCAGGGTTTAACCGGGATTACCAATCCCTCAATCATCCAGTACCCGCGGACTGTGAAGTATTTCCCCGGCGATAAGCCGGGGAATATCTCCCTTCTCTTATTCGCGCAGATTCGTGGACAAAACTCTTCTTATTTTTTTATCCAGAATCCCTCAATTCTCCAATCCTCCAATCCCTTAATTCCTCAATCCCTAAATTCCCCGTTCCCTCAACCCCTCAATCATAAACCTCTGCCCTTTCTCCCGTCACCTGTCCGACCAGAGAACTCTTTTATTCTTAACCTTGAGCCATCCTAAGCCAAGGCCTTTCCAGTAAAATCCCGTCAGGCTTCTTGAACTCGAAAATTTCAGACTTTGCCCGCTGACAAGATTTTTGACCTGCTCCGGATCTTTTGCGTTGAAGCCTGTTTTCTCGCCGTCTTCAGGTAGAAAGATCCTCATCCTTGGAGAAAGGATGAATTTTTCATTCTTTTTTCTGCCGACATGGATACCCTGGGCGACAAGTCCTGAACTCAGATAGTCCCATGCCCTGTCCGGAACATAAAAAACGTTTCCTGAAAAATTCCACAAATTCCCGGACTTAAGTTGCCGCATTTCCGCATCAAAAGCAACAAATTCACGCTGTGGCTTTTTGAAAACCTGTTTATTTGTTTTGCTTTTTGGTTCAACTCCGGATCCTTTGGTCAGGGTGGCCATAAAAAAATCCTGCCCTCCGGACTGTGCACCCTTAACCCTCATCATTGCCGGACCTGTAATTTCTATATCCGGAAAAGCATTAGGCTCAGGCAGGAAAGAGCCCGGCTCCTTGATCTTTAAGGAAAGTTGCTTCTGAGCCCAATAAATCTGATCTTCATTTTCCTGTTCATTGGTGGTGCAGGTTGAATATACAAGCCTGCCTCCCGGGCTGAGAAGACTGGCAGCGGTTTCAAGAAGCATTTTCTGCAAGACCAACAGAGATGAAAGCTTGTCTCCTGTCCAAACTCTGGCTGCCGCGGGATTTTTATTCAAGGTGCCCCAACCGCTGCAGGGAACATCGAGAAGTATATAATCAAACAACAATCCTTCAATGTCCAGATCCCGGCCATTGTATCCCGAGGTGATCACGTTCATCAGATTCAGTCGTTTTAAATTAGATCTCAATGTTGCCAGTCTTGACGGATTCAGCTCGTTGGCCACGACCATTCCCCCGGGACCTACGGCCCTAGCCAGCTGGCTGGCCTTGCTTCCCGGACTGGCACAAAGATCAAGCACGATGGAATCTTCAGGAGGATTGAGCAGCATGACCGGGAGGATGGAGGAAATATCCTGAACATAAATGTATCCAAAATAATGGGCCAGGCTGTTCCCTATGGGATATGGCTCATGAGTTACGGCCATTACTTGCTTGTTTCCGGGAAATTCCCGGCAGGCAAACCCCTCCTCAGCCATCAGGGCCAGGACTTTAGCTCTGTCCGCCTGTTCACAATTCAACCGAAAAAAACGCATGAAACTTCCTTATTTTGTTCTTGATACTGTTCTGCCTGACAATCTGTAAGCAATCTCTATACACAGGGTATTAAAAAATTCCAAGTGTTCAGGATCCATTTGGAAGAGGGTTTAAATTGTTGCAAGAAAGATCCTTATCATTTTCTAACGGGTTATTGGAGAAGATTTTCAACAGCGGTCGACATTGATAACCCAGGTGTTTTTAGGTGCCTAAAATGTTTTGCTTAGCAAAAGAATAATTGCTACAATGTCTAAATTAAGTTGACAAAAAAAAACATAGCCCTGAAAATCATTTTCTATAAGAACCAGTACTAAGGAGACCTAAATGCGATTTAAATTCTTACCTTTTGTATTTATTTTTTTATTCTTCATAACCGGTCAAGCCTTGGGCCAATCCCAGAAAAGCTTTGCTGTCCTGCCGTTTGAAGTTCATGGTCCTCAGGAATATCAATATCTTTCAGAGGGCATTCAGTCCATGCTCAGTTCCAGACTTACCCGGCCCGGGCTCTCATCTTCCATTCCACCCGGAGAAGTCAATCGCCGGATAAGCGAGCTTCCTGAAACACCGGACCAGGCCGGGGAATTTCGAGCAGCCCTTGGCGCCGACTTTCTTGTTTACGGCATGGTCACCATCATGGACAGGGAAACCAGTCTGGATGTCTATGCCGTGGCAGTGGACAAGTCTTTTGATCCTATTATGAAGCAGCCTTCCCTTTCAGGGCTGATACCATCACTGGAAGAGATTGCCTCTGAACTTGTGGCCCGGGCACTTCCCCACAGCGACCCCCTGACAGCTCCCGAGCCTGAAGTCTCTGAACCGTCTCCAGCCCCTCCTCCCCAGGATACTTTTCTCAGTCCTCACTTCAGATTTGAAGACGACCCCTACGCAGCCGGTAGATGGCGCAGCCAAAGCCTTCCCTTCAGCAGCTCAGGCATTGCCATGGGCAATACTTCCCCTGATAACCTGAAAACCATCTACATCCTCAGCCAAAATACTGTACGCGCATACCGCATGCAGGAAGACAGAATGATGCCCCTGGCAGAATATAATGTTCCCCTTACTTATCGATGTCTTATCATTAACACCTTTGACATTAACAGGGACGGAAACCACGAAATAATCATCTCGGCCATTCAGGATGATCGTCCCAGGTCCCTTATCCTGAGTTTTGAAAACAATAATTTCCAGGTTGTGCATGAAAGGATCCATTTTTATATGAACGTGGTCAAGCTCCCGCCGGACTACAGACCTGGACTTATCGGACAGCGCCCTGCCTCGGGTTCCAGGCTTTTTAATCCGGGCTCTGTCCAGGAAGTAATGATGACCAGCAAAGGGCCGGAACTGGGCCGCGGTCTCAGTCTGCCTGCCAATGCCAATATCTTTAATTTTACCTACTTCCCTCAGGACAATAACAACCATTTGATAGTTATTGCTGAAAACGACAGGCTGAAGGTTTATAACGCCTCCCATAACCTGGTCTATACTTCTACCGACGAATACTCCGGCAGCGGCCTGGCCCTTGAATTGCATACGTCCATGCCGGGCCTCGGCACTACGAGCCCAAGTGAAGTCAGTCCCGATTTTTATTATATTCCCACAAGACTTCTGCCCATCCGGATTGGTTCTGATAAAGAACACACTCTCCTGGCCCACAAGCATCATGGCGGGCTGTCCAGGGTTTTCGCCCGGATGCGAAATTTTCCCGAAGGAGAGATCAGAGCGCTTTTCTGGGATGATATCGGCCTGAACGTTCGCTGGAATACCAGAAAAATAAGGGCCAGCATCGTGGATTTCGGGGTATATGATTTTGATGGAGACGGTCAGGAAGAACTTGTGGTTCTGCTCAACACCCATCCCGGCATAACCGGTTTGCAGGACAGCCATTCGATTGTCCTTGCGTATAAAATGGAACCCGCGGAAATGGGCGGTTCCCGTTAACGGATATTCTTTCAGGTAAACAATTGTGCCCCAGGTTGAACATTGCCGGGTGTCCGAACAGGAATCCGGCCAAAAGGTTTTAGCATATCTGAAAAGAAAGATGGGCCGGGATTTTCCTGATTCCGGCCTCATGCGTCTGATCAGGACAGGCCGGGTCCGGGTCAACAAAGGAAGGTGCAGGCCTTTTGACCGTATTTTTACCGGAGACGTAATCCGGATTCCCCCCTATGTAAAATCTTCTCCTCCTGCTTCCCTTTCCTCCGGCTTTATTGATGTTGTTCATGAAAACCAGGACTTTCTGAGCCTAAACAAGCCCGGAAATCTACCTGTGCATCCCGGAACAGGCCATAAGGACAGTCTGGTCACCCGGGTGGTTTTCAATTACCAGGATGCAACGTTTAAGCCCACCCCAGTGCATAGGCTGGATAAAAACACAACCGGTCTGATCCTTTTTGCCAAATCATATGCCTGGCTCAGGAAAATTCAGGATATCTGGCTTTCCGGCAGGCTTGAAAAAATTTATCTGGCCTGGGTCTTTGGAGAATGGACGGATGGAAGCGGCACAATCAGGGATAAACTGCTTCGTCATCACGATAAGGTCCGGGTAAGCCAGAAAGGCAAACCTGCTATTTGCCGGGTATCTCCTGTTTTGAGTAGAGAAAAAATGACGCTTCTGCGCATAAGCCTGGCCACGGGGCGAACTCACCAAATCCGGGTCCAGCTTGCTGAAAGGGGCTTTCCGGTCGTAGGGGATACAAAATACGGAAGGGAGAACAGGGAAGTCAAAAGAATGTTTCTACATTGCCTGAGGATCTCGTGGCCAGGACGCAAGCTCATGGTTTTTCCCGACTGGCCTGACAAATACCGGATTCCTGAGGATATGGCCCTGGAAGACTAAATACCGGATAAAATAATTTCCAGATGATCAAAATCTTTCTTCTTCAAACTCAGAAGAGAAAACCAGTACTGATTGTCAAGAATAAATTCCAGACTTTGCCCAAAGTCTTCGCGGCTATGGGGTTCAAGAGTGAATGTTGCAGAAATGTCCATAAGCTCAAGGCCCGAAAAAAGATCGGTAAAGGGTATCGCTCCCGCGCCCATGCCCAGATGCTCGTCCCCTGATCCATCATTGTCATGCAGATGGAGGTGGCGGAGAAAAGGGGCCATGGTCTGCAACCAGTGATCCAGGTTTTTTTTCGCCCAGCCTCCGCCAAAGCTGAACCAATGGCCCAGATCAAAACAAAACCCTGCTCTCCCTCCAAGCTCACTCAGCAAATCTTTGAGCAGGTAAGGTTCCTGTTCATAGACATTTTCCAGATAGACAGAAACATCCTCCGGGATTGCCTTCAGGATCTCCTGCCAGGTGGCAACTGAATTTTCCAGCCATTTTGAATAATTATGGTCATAAATCTCAGAACGATATCCCGAATGAACAATTAAATGCTTTGGCCGGTAAAAAAGGGCAAGCTTTGCAGCTTCCAAAAGTCTTGTGGCGCTTGCCCGGCGGATATACTCATCAAGACTTCCGGGTTGGAGATCAATAAAAGGCATGTGAATGGAGGTAGAAATGTTTTTTAATCCGAACGGCTCCGCCAGATTGGTATGACACTTTGAATCAAGGGCATCCATGCTCAATGCATCAATGCCCAGTTCAGGACAAATCAGGTTGTTGAGAAACAGATCCGGATATTCAGGATGCCCCGATAAAAATCTTAGGGGAAGATTTACAAAAAAATTAGTCATTTATGGTGATTTTTTAATTAATATGTTAAAAAATATCTGTTGAACAGGGAAGCGTCCATGATACTAATCTCTTTTCATCTTGTTTCAGTCCGCTCAGCCTTTATCAGCCAGTCACTTCCAAAGGGCGCCAGCACCAGGGTTTTAAAACGGCAGTCCGAATATCCGCTGGCGTTTGAATAGTTTTGAACAAATTTTACTTCAAAACCCTGATCAACCCGGGACACAGTAATGTTTTTCAATTCAATCTCCGTGGGCAGCGAACCTTTGCCCCATACATCCTGTTTCTTACGGTCAACAATGCTGTTTATGCCTCTGAGATCATCCTGAATCGCATCTTTATAGTAAAATGATGCGTATTTTTGAATATCCGCAGCCAGCCTGGCTTCCACCCATTTGAAGATAACTTCATGCAACTCCTTTGTCCGTGCGGCAAGATATCTTTGTTCCAGCAGGTCGTCAGGTAAGGAACGCCATTCCTTGCCGACGATTTTGAAATCTCCGGATTCATCTGTTTTCCAGTAAAGCCTCTTGACCCCGACCGAATAAAAACCAGGCGCATAAAAAACCTGATTAAAGTAACTGACAAAATAATTCGGTCCTTCCAAAACTTTGGGTTGTTCAATATAAACATCCATCCAGCTGTATTGATTGAAAAGTTTCTTACGATCAGCCTTGAAACACTCAAAACACTGCCCGGTGCTTTTTGGATACATAGCCGGATCATAATGTTCAAAATATCTGTCTGATCGGATTTGCCAATCCATGGCCCATTGAATGCTTTGTTCGATAATTTTATGAGATTGTTCCGAATCCTGGCCGTTTGTTTCCCAGGTGACATTTTCTGTTATAATAACGGGAGTATTTCTAAGGGTGACCAGCTTTTCAAGTTTCAGCATGCGCTCCATGTCCATGGCTACGCAACCCTCGGTGTCATAAGGAACAACTTCTTTGCCCCTGCCGTGTATCCATATGCTGTGTCCTGTTTTATTATTAATCCGGTCAACAGGATTGGGATAATTCAGAGTAAATGCCAGCTCTCCATAAAGATC